>NZ_JAXGNC010000011.1:0-92442 GCF_040768185.1 Syntrophus sp. (in: bacteria)
ACGGCGATTCAATTTCCCCCCCTGGGCTTGCTTTACCGGATTGACGGGCTAGTTTTGGTCCGCCTTTTTATTCCGGGGATCGTTTTTTTAACTTCAAGAAGAGGAGTTTTGAAACTGGAGGTTGGAAATAGGGTTGGAAATTGATTTTAAGCAAAAGAAAACAGGGACCGGAAAAATCTCCTAAGTCCCTGTTTTTATTATTGGCGTCCCCACGCGGAGTCGAACCGCGGTTACAGGCGTGAAAGGCCCGTGTCCTAGGCCTCTAGACGATGGGGACAAACCGGATATCTGTTGGATGTATTTTCAGCACGGAAAATTCCGTTGCGTGCGAATTTGGCCTTATACCCTGATGACGGGGAATATGTCAAGCTTCAAATCAATCTCCGCCGAATTTTCTTTGATGACGGCCAGCCATCACCCCTCCCATTCGAAGACGACGGGTTCCCTAAGAATCGCATCCCGGGCTTTGACGGCCAATTCCGCCATTTCGGGATGAGTCTCTCTCAGGGAGGCAATCTGCCTCAGATTGTCCGCGGTTCGCAGGATCAGCATGGCCATTTCTCCGTCGGACACGCCCAGAAGCTCCAGGATGCCGTCCCAGTCTTCTCCGGAAGCCCACGCATACACCGCGACACTTGTCCAGAAATAGAGGGGTTGAACAGGGAATCCGGCGGCCGTCATTCGTTCCGTCAAAGGACCGAGGTTCCGGACCAGGCGTGCAAAGGCCCGGCTCAGCTTGCGGGAGGTCCTGCGCTTATCCAGGGGGATCTCCTGATCGGAATCATATACGAACGGTGCAACCAGGGCGGCCAGCAGCTTCTCATCCTTTTCGGGAAAACCCTGAGTCCTCAGGCCTTCCGCTATCAGCAGGGGTTGATCGAGACGTAACTGAGACGCCCAGATGCCGTTATCCGTCAACCGGTCCGAAGAGTCGACGAATCCTTCGGATTTCAGAAATTCGAGATGCCGCAGGAACTCCCTCCACAAATTGTGCTTCTGGAGCTGATAGGAAGCCAGGGAGTTTTCAAAGATGTCCCGGATCGTTTCCGGAGTCTGGGACAGCAGAAGATTCAACACCATGGAAAAATCATTCCGGATCTGGCTGAGAATCTCATCCGGCGGCTGAAAGAGAAGCTTCTTGACATGAACCAGGTCCATGAATCGTCCCGGCACCGCCAGCATGAAGCCGATATTGTCCTGCCCCCTGCGCCCCGCCCTTCCGGTCATCTGGTGAAACTCCGTCCCGCTCATGGGACAGAACTCGTGTCCGTTGAAGAGATCGGAATTGAACAGGACGATCGTCCTGGCTGGATAATTCACCCCGGCGGCCACGGTGGAGGTCGCGAAAATGGCCCGCAGATGACCCTTTTTCATCATGGTCTCCACAAAAAATTTCCATGCCGGAAGCTGTCCGCCATGATGCGAGGCAACCCGATAATCGATGAGGCAGGATAACTGCCGGTGCTGGCGCAGAAAGGGGAAACGGCTGAGGAGCTCTTCAAGATCGTAGAAAAAACGCTCACTGCCGGACTTCCCGGCAAGCCGCGTGCAGGATTTCAGGGCCGCATCGCACTCCGAACGGGATTTCAGAAAAAAGATGGCCGGCAGAAGGTCGTAACCCTCCATCAGACGGATGATATCCCCGATGTGGGGAGCAGCTGACTTACCCCCTCTGCGCGTCTTACCGGCAGCGATGTATTCCACGACCTTGCCGTACAATTTCCTTCCTTCCATGAGCGGCATCACCCGTCCCGAAGGATGGAGGAGAAGCGGAAAAAGGGGTACGGGCCTCCTCTCTTCCCGGATCACGGTACAGGGTTTTTCCCGAAGAGAGAAGAGCCAGGCGGCAATTTCCTCACCATTCCCAATCGTTGCGGACAGGAGAAGCAGGTTTACACGCACGGGCAGGTAGATCATGATCTCTTCCCAGACCACCCCCCGGTCCCGATCTCCCAGATAATGGGCCTCATCCAGAATGACCAGGTCGCAGCGCAGGTTTTCCCCCTGCTGCATCACATCGTAAAGCTGATTGCGAAGGATTTCCGTTGTCCCGACGATAATGGGGGCATCCGGATTTTCCTTCGTATCCCCCGTGAGGATTCCCACATGCTCCGCGCCGAATTGCTGGCTGAATTCCACCCATTTGGCATTGCTCAACGCCTTCAGCGGCGAGGCATACCAGCATCGTCCCCCCGCTCGGAAGACGGACAGAATGGCCTGCTCCGCGATCCAGGTTTTTCCGGAACCGGTGGGCGCCATCACCAGGCAGTCGGTTTTCTTAATGGCATCCAGGGCCTGAAGCTGAAATTCGTCCGGGATAAACTCCCTGTCCGGCGGCTTACCGATCCGGGAAAAGACGCCCTTCAGAACAGGTTCGATGGACGGTTGCAGGCGGGATAAAGAGGCGCTTCGCCTTCGCCCTCTGACCTGCGGTTTGGAGTCCGGCGAACGGTCTGCGGGAGGGGATTTCCTGCCCCCTTGTGTTTTTATTCGATGTTCCGTGGAAACATCCTCCATTGCTGAATTGGAATATTCTTCCGTTCTTTCTATCATGGATCGGACCTGCGGTAAAGGCCTGTTTCCGTAATAAACCTCTTTTTTCATTGACAAATCAGCGCTTCCAACCTAAAGATGCCCCGTCACGCAGGCTTTCAGGGCAGGAAAGGGGTCTTTCATCATGGGTATAAGGCGGAATCTCTACTGGGGCTGGTACGTTGTTCTCGGTGCTTTTCTGATCATGGGGATCAATTACGGAGCCCGTTACTGCTTCGGCATTTTTGTGAAGCCCATGTCCCTAGAATATTCTTGGTCCCGTTCCGTAATTTCCCTGGGCGCCTCCCTGATGATCCTGACCTATGGCATCGGCGGGATCCTTTCCGGCTATCTGCTGGATCGGATGGCTCCGCGGAAAATCATGATGATCGGCGCCATGCTCGCCTCTTCGGGAATGGTTCTCACGGCCTTTGTGACATCGCCCTGGCAGTACTACCTGACCTATGGACTGCTCTGCGGAGCGGGAACCTCCTGTTTCGGCGTGGTCGTCTGCAGCTCCTCGGTAGGGAAATGGTTTGTGACAAACCGGGGCATGGCCATTGGAACGGCGTCCGTGGGGATCGGGGTGGGAACCATGATTCTGTCCCCCCTGCTGGGGTATATCGTCCAGGAAAGCTGGCGGAAGGGGTTTATCTTTTTAGGGCTTGTCATCCTGATCGGCGTGGCGGGTCTGGCACAGGGGCTGATGAAGAAAACGCCTCCCGATAACGATGGAGGAACATCATGCCCCGGAGCCGGGCAGGCTGGTTCAGAATCGGCCCCGGATTCGACGCAAAAGGACGGACCGGCCCTCTCCCGAACGCCGGCGCCGGCAGCCTCCCTTGCCCGGGTTTTCAGAGACTCCCGATTCTGGCTCCTTGCACTGTGCTACAGCCTGGCCGTCATGTCGGAGATGGCTATCTTTGTTCATCAAGTGGCCTTCGCAATCGACCAGGGCGTCAACAGGATCGCGGCGGCTTCTTCCCTGGGATTTCTCGGGGTGGCCAGCATCCTGGGGCGGTTTTTCTTCGGCTGGTTCAGCGACCGGATATCCGATGCCAAATATGCCTCGAGCATCGGTTTCTTCATGATGGCTCTCGGTGCAGCCATCCTTATGAATGCCGACAGCACGACCACCCTGTTTCTCTACGCCTTTTTCTTCGGCTTCGGATACGGATCCATCGCCCCGATGATGCCTATTCTTCTGGCCGATCGCTTCGGTTCGGACGTGCTGGGGACGACCTATGGCGTGCTGACCTTTTTTGCAGCCGGAATCGGCGGCAGCGCCGGTCCGCTGCTGTGCGGAATGATCTATGACCGGTATGGCTCCTACGATTACGCCTGGCGGATCAATCTTGCCGTCCTGGTGATCATCACCTTCCTCATCATGATTCTGAAGCCCCGGAATCCGGGCTCGTACAGTCCAGGGATGAACCGGACCTGTCGGACTTCTTCCTCGGAGGAATAAGCAGCCGTTCAAGCCTTTCCGACACCTTTCCGGCAAGCTGCTGAAGCAGGCTCGTATCCATCCCCGGATAATAGCGCTCCGGAGAAGCGTCTCCGAGATTGAGGCTGCCGATGAGAACCCCGTCCAGAAACAGAGGAACAACGGCAATGGATTTAAGAAAGTATTTCCGTGTTTTCGGAAACAGCTTGTAAAAGGGGCGGAGATTATCATTGGCAAGGACGGTGGCTGTGTTCCCGGAAAGAATTTCAAGGAAGGATGCCTCATCCAGAATACCCACCTGCTCCTTGAGGCTTTCCGTCATGGCAAGGCGCGCAACCAGATCATTCTTGCCAGTGTGCTGCACAAGGGTAAACCACCGGTAGGGAATGTTGAATTCGGTTTCCAGCTCCCGAAGAACCGTTTCCAGCAATTTCGAGGGGGTGTTGGCCAGATTCAGCACCAGCTCGACCTTCAGAAATTTTCTGGCAATTTCTTCATTCTTTTTCAGCGTATCCAAAATGTCACTCATATATCGCCGCTCCTTCCCCCCTTTTCTTGTACGACAAACTCTTGCGCCCTCATTTTCAGGTACGCTCCTTGTCGATGACGATACCGGCTTCATGACGCGGCTCATGGACACATGCCCCGCTTCCCTGCCGTTCCGCGTCGGTCGGCTTTCACCCGGCATGGCACACGTCCGCCCCTTTCCGCCCGACCTTCATAACATGAAGTCTGCAAAGAGGACCACATGATCCGACGGCTTGTCTGCCGTCCGGGAATTCATGTCGATAGCGCATCCACTGCAGCGTTGGGCAAGGCCAGGCGTGGAAAGAATGTGGTCAATGCGCCAGCCCAGTTTTCTTTCCACCGCCCCGGGAACGCGGTAATCAAAAAAGGTGTAGCTCTGCGGCTCGCCGGGATGAAACTTCCGGAACAGGTCCTCCAGCCCCCAGGACTTCACACGGGCAAAGGCATCCCACACCTCGGGCGTAAAGCAGACATGCCCCAGAAGCCGCTTGGGGTCATGGACATCGATGCTTTCCGGGGCCACATTGAGGTCACCGCACCAGATCAGCGAATCGTCCGGCGACCAGTTCCGCTCCAGAAAGCTCCTGAAGCGGTCGTACCAGCGGAGCTTATAGGCAAACTGAGGGTTTTCCTTGCCCCGGCCTTGAGGAACATAGGTATTGATCACCCATATGCCCGAATGGCGGACGGCAATCAACCGATCCTCGTCGGCCTCCTCCCCTCCTGCCTCCAAACCGAGCAGCACGTTTTCAGGATCGCCCAGAGAAGCCACGGCAACGCCGTTGTACTGTTTATTTCCCCGAAAAACGATGGAATAGCCGATATCGGAAAAGGCGCCGGCAGGAAAACGGTCATCCGCCACTTTCGTTTCCTGCATGCAGAAGACATTGGGCCGGTTTTCCTCGAGCCAGGAGAGCACGATAGGGAGACGGGATCGAATGGAATTAACGTTGTAGGTGGCGATCTTGAACCGGTCCACCGCTTTTTCCTGATTCTCCTTCATCTTGACGGCTCCTGTCTCCACCCCACGGTGCGTTCCATAAAACAGCCTCAGCAATCCTGATTCGCTTCCCCTGGCCGCCTGAACACGCCCCTTAAATCCGCGGGTGGCTGCTTCGCGTTGAGTTTTTTCAGCATCCGGGCGATCTTTTCCGGAGGCAGAATATATGACGCCGCATTCATTCCGATGGCCTCTCCCGGCATCCCGAAAACGACCGAACTCTCCCTGCTCTGTGCGATGGTAAGCATCCCCTTGTCCTTCATGGCCTTGAGTTCGTGAGCCCCGTCTCTTCCCATTCCCGTCAACAGAACCCCCGCGGCGTTCTTCCCATAGGCGCGAAGCACGGAACGGAAGAGATGGGACACGGAAGGGCGCAGCCCGTGATCCGGCTCGCCTCTCGCCAGGACAATCTTTCCGAAGCCATTCACCCCCATATGCAGGCCGTCCGGTGCGACATAGGCGTGACCCGGACGGATTTCCTGGCCGTTGACGGCAACGGAGACGGGATAATGAGAGGCCCGGGACAGCCAGTCTGCAAACCCGCCGATAAAACCCTGGGTCATATGCTGCACAATGAGGATGGGCGCCTGAAAGTTTTCGGGCAATCCCGACAGGACCGTTTTCAAAACCGTCGGCCCCCCCGTTGATGCGCCTATGGCCACAACATCGAACGGCTGTTGAACCACTTTCCCGACATCCAGGTCATCCGGAACGGTCAGGGCTGCTTCACCCCTGGAATTCCGCGCCCACCGACGCACAACCTTGACCTCGGACATGACCTTCACGGCCCGGATCAGCTCCCGCGCCCGAACATCGATGCCGACGGAAGAGGCGGACGGCTTTTCCAATACCGCCAGCGCCCCCGCTTCAATGGCCCGGAACGTCTTTTCCACCTCGGTGCTGACCCACGCCGCGCTGACGATAAGAATCGGGGTGGGGACTTCCTCCATGATCCTGCGGGTAGCCTCAAGCCCGTCCATGCCGGGCAGGATGACATCCATGGTGATCAGGTCGGGATGAAGGCGCTTCGCCTCCCTGAGGGCCTCCTCACCGCTTTCCACGGCCCCGGCGACGCGGATCTGCGGATCGGAATCCAGGATGGAAATCAGCAGATCCCGAACCACGGGGGAATCCTCCACAATCAGGACGGAAATGTTTTTGTTGTCCTCACAGAAAGGCATTCTCCGATACCTCGATTATCCCACTCTTCTGATGACATCCAGCAAATTGCTCTGATCAAAACGACTCTTGACGATGTAGGCATTGGCGCCGACATCGATTCCCCGCTCCTTGTCCTCCCGCGATTCCAGGGCCGTGACAAGGATCACCGGCATGTCTGCGAGTTTTTTATCCGCCCGGATCCGGGCCGTTAAATCGAATCCGTTCATCCTGGGCATTTCCACATCGGAAACCACGAGATCAACGGACTCCGTCCGCAGAATCGTCAGGGCGTCGATTCCATCGACCGCCGTCATGACCCGATAGCCGGCAAATTCGAGAATATTGCGAATAAGCGTCCTGGATGTGATGGAATCCTCCACGACGAGAACCGACAGCCGCTGAGATTCCTCGGTGCTCTCCCGTCCGGGCGCCGGCCCTGAAGATCCTCCCGAATCCAGTTGCCTTATGGCGGACTTGATCAGGTCAGCCACATTCAGCACCGGAACCGCCTCGCCGGTTCCCAGTATGGTCGCCCCGGCGATATTTCGCACGCGCACAAGCGGCCCCCCCAGGGGCTTCAGGAGGAATTCCTGTTCATTCCTGATCCGGTCCAGGCCGAACGCAAGGCTTGTGCCGGCGGAGCTCAACACGGCAATCTCCACATGTTCCCGTTGCTGCACCGCATCGACGGCCTGGGGAAAGCCCAATACCGGCCCGAGAGAAACAAAGGACAGGGTCCTGTCATACAGGCGGACGGTTTCCCGGTTTTCCGCCGTCTTGATCTCCGAACGGCGGATTCGCGCCACCCGTTCCACATTTCCAGTGGGAAGAACAAAAAGCTGCCTGCCTGCCTCAACAAGAATACCCCGGAAGGTCGCCAGAATCCTCGGCAGGATGATCCGGATGGCTGTTCCCTGATCCGGTGCGGATTCCGCGGAAATGGAGCCTCCGAGTTTTTCCACCTTTTCCCGAACAATGGCCAGCCCAAGCCCCCTTCCGGAGACATCCGTCAGAATGGGTACCGTGGACAGTCCGGAGAAAAAAATCAGATTCAGCTCATTCTCCCCGGTCAGTTTGTCCGCCTCCTCCCGGGAAAGCAGGCCGCTCCTCAGGGCAGCCCCCCGGACATTGTCCCGGCGGATCCCGGCTCCATCATCCTGCAGCAGGATCTCCACCTTCCCGCTTTCCTTCGATGAAATGCACAGCCTGATTTTCCCCGACGCCGGCTTCCCCTTCTCCAGCCGCCTTTCCGGCGTTTCGATTCCATGATCAACGGCATTTCTGAGAAGGTGTATCAGGGGATCCTTCATCTCCTCCAGGATTCGCCGGTCGATTTCGATGCCTCCGCCCTCGACCAGGAACTCCGTCTCCTTGCCCAATTCCCGGGCCAAACGTCGAACGACATGAGGATACATGTCCAGCAGAGAGGAGAAGGGCAGAAAGAGGGTCATCTTCATGTCCTCCAGAAGATGATCGATCCTGCCGCTGAATTCATAAGAATTCTGCTGAAGAGCTCGAGAGGCGGCCTTGAACTCATGCTCCAGCGATGACAACCGCTTCTCGTTTTCTTCAAGAAAATTGATCATTTTCGAAAAAAACGGGAGCGCTTTGCCGTCAATGCCAGCCCCCTCCGCGTGTCCCGGGGCATGCCACACTTTTCTGACTTCCGCGGAAGTCCTGGTCCCCTCCAAGGCCACATCAAGGAGCTTCCGCTCCAGGTCCTGCAGATCGGCATACCTGGCCCGGATATTACCTTTAAAAACAGAGAGTTCCTCCACCTGCTGGAACAGGTGGTTCAACCGTTCCGTCGGGATTCTCACCGTGTCCTCGGCCAATCCTCTCCCTTCGGCGGGGGCCGCAGCCCCTTCCGTGGCCGTGTCGGGCAGAGGGGACACCCGGCTGGTTGGTTCCTCTTCACAATGATCCTCGGGTTCCTCCAGCGCTTCTTCCGTCTTCCGCTCCGGTAACCGGCCGGATGCCGCGTCGTCCAGTTTTAAAACCGTCTGCGAGACGAGGGACGCCTCCAGCGCCCGGGAATCGGGAGATTCCGAGGCAAGGATCCGCTCCAGGATATCCATTGCCTCATAGAGAACGTCATACAGGGCAGGTGTCGCCCGCAGGGAGTCATTTTTCAGGGCGGCGAAGACATTTTCCAGCGCCTGGCAGAGAATTTCAATCTCATCCCAGTTGACGGCACGGGCGGCTCCTTTCAGACTGTGAGCCTCCCGAAAGATGGTCTCCAGGATCTCAGGATGCCGTTCCGAATCCTGGCGCCACTCCAGGTCCGCCAGCCCCGCCAGAATCGTTTTTTGATGCTCGGCGGCTTCGACGCGGAAGGTGCCCATAAGCTTTTTCAAAAAGGCTTCCTGCTTGGTTACCATGGCGCCTTACCCGGATTAGAGCCTGTACCGGTCGATCAGCTGCTTGAGCTGCTGACCGAGATCATGGAGATTCTGAGCGGCATTTTCCACCTGCTTCGCCCCGGCAACGTTCTGTGAACTGGCCTGATGGATATTCGTAATGGCAAGCACGACCTGATCCATTCCAACGAGCTGCTGCTGGCTGGACGCCGTAATTTGAGTCGCTGCCTGAGCCGATTCTTCAATGGTATCCGCCAGGCGGCGGAAAGAATCCCCCGCTTCGGAGGTCTGCTTCATCCCCGTCTCAACAGCCTTGATCTCCTGCTCCGTCGACATGACCGCCTCACCGACCGCCCGCTGGATTTCGTTCAGGATGGTCCTCACCTGCGCGGTCGCCTGCTTGGACTGCTCCGCCAGGTTTCTCACTTCCTGTGCGACGACGGCAAAGCCTTTTCCCTGATCGCCCGCCTTGGCCGCTTCGATGGCCGCATTGACGGCCAGCAGATTAGACTGATCCGCTATATCGTTGACCGAGGCGATGATCTCCCCGATGGCCTGACTGCGTTCGCTCAATTTCATAATGCTTTCGGAAATGGCGTCGGTCTGGGTCCGAATGAAAGTCATTCCCTCTACGGCCAGGTCGATGGCCTTCCGGCCCTGCTGAGAAACATCCGTGGCCTTCCGGGCGCTGTCAAAGACATACTTTGCCTTCTGTGTGGACAGATGGGCGGTCTGCTTGACCTCCTCCACGGTGGATGTGGTTTCGCTGACTGCTGACGCCGTCTGACCGGCCGCCGAGGCCAGCTCCGTGGTCGAGGCGGAAATCTGACTGGCCGAAGAGGCGATGACATTGACGGCTTCCCGGATGGCCTGCATCTCGCCGCGCATCGCGGCGACCATGGCGGCAAAGGCCCTGCCCATCACGTCTCTGTCCGACGGGGTTTTCACCGTTACCGTGAGGTTTCCGTTGGCGATCTGCTGGAACAGCTCGGCTTTTTCCTGGAGAGACTGGGTCATCTTCATGAACGACCGCGCCAGCACCCCGATTTCATCCTGACGGTTCTCGTCCGAAATCTGAACACTGAGATCGCCCTCAGCAATCTGCTCCGCCGCTGAAACGACTTTTTCCAGCGGACGGGTCAAACTCCTCGAAAACAAGTAGAAAAAAGCGGCAGCGATCAGCAGAGAGACGACCCCTACGCCAGCGATCAGGTTGCCTGTAAAGATCGCCGGCTTGAGCAGCTCCGACCGGGATATCGTCGTGAGCGCCGTCCAGCCTGCAACTTTCATGTTCGAAAAGGCAAGCACCTTGTCCATGCCCTCGAATTGATATTCCACCACCCCGGTTTCCTGATTCGCGACCTTTTCCACCATGTGCTCCAAACCTTTGACCTGCTTGTAGTTGAGCTTCAGGATGTTCTCCTTCACGGGGTGCGCCAATATGTAACCCTCTTTGTCCACCAGCAGGGAATAGCCGGTTTGACCGATTTTTACCCTGTTCACCATATTCATCAGGTGGGTGACATTGATCATGCAGCTCGCCACACCGATGATTCTTTGATTCCTTCCCGAGAAAATCGGGCAGGCGGCCATGCAGACGAGATTGCCGGTCGCTTTGGATTTGACCACATCGCCGAGGTTGCACTGGCCCTGAAGGGCCTTTCGGTAGTACTCCCGGTCCGAGGCATTGATTCCGACATCCCTTCCCTTGACACCGTCGGCAAAGACAAGCCCGTCCCGCCCGAAAAGGACGATCGTATCATAACGGTCGCCGGCGGCCTCCCGTATCTTGCCGAGTTCGCGCTGAGCGAGGGCGATTTCACTCCCGCTTGCCTCTCTGCCGGCCTCTGCCACCTTTTCCGCGGCAGCCACAACACTGTTGGAAAGTGAAATCGCCTGGGCAAGGCGCAGTTCCTCCGAAAGTCCAAGGTCGATGGTATCCGACAATACCTTGGACACATTCAGCATCTCTTCATGGGCAATAGACGAAATGCTGTCTGTCGCCTTGTAAACCGAGGCAATGCCGATCACGATCAAGGGAATGACAACAACCAGAAGGCCACCGGCCAGCAGCTTCGTCCCCAGTTTTCTCTTCATCTTTCGCCTGTACCCCTTTCTTTATATAGCCTCATCCCTCGTCATTGACCAGGATCCGGTCATCGGAGAGGATTTTTTCCGCCTGCAGCACAATCGTACCCGTATCCGTGACACCGGCCAGATAGTTTTCACGAACGCCGGTCAGGGTCGGGAGGGATGGCTGCAGGGAATCCTTCGGAATCTCCTGGATGCCCAGAAGGCCGTCGGCAACAATCCCCACCTCCATCGTTCCATGACGGACAACAATCAGTTTATGGAGGTCCGTCAATCCGCTGTCAGGAAGATCGAAAAATTTTTTAATGTCCATGACGGACAGAATCCGCCCCCGGACATTTGCGATTCCCAGGATGAAACCGGGCAACCCGGGAAGATACGTCAAATTCCGAAGCGGCATCGTCTCGGTGACGCACCGGGCTTCGATGGCATACCGCTCCCCTGCCAGCATAAAGGAAAGGACCTCCAGGCAGGGAACGGATTGAGCCGATGCCTCCGGCTCTTTCGCCAGGCGCAGGGCGCGCTCCTTCAGAATTCTTTTAATGTCTTCCCCGTCCGTAACCGGTGAAGCGTCCTTGGATTGCCTCGATTCCGCCAAATCGCCCCTCACTTAAAGAAAAGATCATCCTCCCGGTGGGAAGAAACTCTGCATCTCCGCCATCACGATAATGTCTCGTAACCTCCCGGCCGTCACCCCATCGGATTCCGGGATGATATCCTCCGGCTGATAGTTCTGCAGCATCAAAAGGGCATGTTCAAAATGCTTCGACGAGAGGGTGATCCGCCCTCTTTGCCGGGCAAGGCTGCCCAGGGTAAAATGGGCCAGAACAAAATCCGGCTTCAGATAAAGGGCGCAACGAAGGGCCTTCTCCGCTTCATCAAAGGCCTTCTGCTCAATGAGAATAACAGCCCGGAGATAGTGACAGCCCGGATCAAGCTTATGAATTGAAAGTGCTTTTTCACACGCCGTTCGGGCTTCCTGGAGATTCCCCGAATCCGCATAAAGCCTGGCCATCAGTGCATACCCCTGGAAATGTTCCGGATTCTGCTCAAGAAAGGCCTTCAGGATGTCTTCGCATTCCCGGTGGCTTCCCTCCCGGAAAAGGTGCAGGGCCTTTTCACAGGGGCATTCCTCTGCTTCCTCGGCAGCCGTTTCCCCGACCGGAAGTTCAGGAGGAAGGGGCGCATTCCGTTCCAAGAGCGGATCCGCACTCCACAATGCAGCGGAAACAGTCGCATCCCCCGGCGGAACGGACGGCTCGCTCAAGGAACCGGACGGGCCGTTTGCCGCCATTCCCTCTTCAGGGGCATTCCAGGGGGAATAGAGCGCCAGTTCTCCTCCCCGATTCTCCTCCTTCTGGTAGAGAATCACCCCGGGAAAGGTGACCGAAACAAATGAAGTCGAGAGCAGATGAAAGCCTTCCGTGACACTGGGAATGGCCCAGCCGCCATCAATGAGCGCCCGGTGGAACCGTTGGATGATCCTTTTCGCCAGCGCGGGCTCCATATACATCAGGACATTCCTGCAGAAGATGATGTCCATGGCGTTCGTGTTGTTGAAGAGCGAAGGATAAGGATCCGAAGCCAGGTTAAGATAATTGAAGGTGACCATCTCCCTGATCTTGTCTGAAATCCGGTAGCTGCCGTCCATCGTCCTGGTAAAATACTGATCCTTGAGCCATTGGAAACTACCGCGGAACGACCATTCCCGGTAAATTCCCTGGGCGGCTCTTTCCAGGAAACGCGCATTGATATCCGTAGCCAGCAGGGTGATCCGCCATTTTTCAATGTCCGGAATAAGGCGTTGCAGCAGGATGGCGAGCGTGTAAGGCTCTTCACCCGTTGCACAGCCGGCGCTCCAGATCCTCAGATATTTCATGCGCCGGCGGGAAGCGATCAACTCCGGAAGAATATATTTTTCCAACGCCTCCAGGCTGATCATTTCCCGGAAAAAATAGGTTTCTCCAATCGTCAGATAGCCGGCCAGCATCTCAACCTGCCGCCGCGTCAGCTTTGTGGAAAGCAGCCAGGAGACGAACGGCTCGATGGAGCCAAAAGAGAATTCCCCCGCAGCCGACAACAGGCGCCGCTTCAGGTCCGGCAGACGATCCTGCGGAAAGTGCAGCCCCATCTGGAGGGTGATCCACTGGGTCAACTGCCGCCATTGTTCATCAGAAATCAACCGGTCCATGCCCCTCTATGAGAATTGCAGCAGTTCCAAATCCAGAAGATCATGATCCTTCGGGGAGAGATAGCTTTCCGGATTCTGAAAGATCAGGAGTTCCTCACCGTTTTTGACAATGCCCTCGACGGACTTCAGCGAACGTGTAATCTCCTCCGCAGCGGTCCACTGCCCTTCATTGCATTCCTGCAATCCAAGAACGTCATCCACCCAAAGGGCTGCCATCCGTCGCTCAAGCTGCAGAACAATCAGACGATCACTCAATTTCAGGCCTCGCTCCGGAAGACCGCAGCACAGGCGAAGGGAAACGACCGGGACGATCCCGCCCCGTATGTTGACGACCCCGGCAACAACCGAAGGCGATCCCGGCAGCGTCGTTATTTCGACCATGGGAACCACCCTCTGCACAAAGGATATGTCGAGGGCATAGTTCCGATTCTCGACGCGAAACACCAGAAGCCGGCAGGGAAAATGTTTCAAGCTCTCATTCATAAAAAAGCGGACATTGCGTTTACTATCATGTTTTTCTTGAATATTGAAGCATTCAGATTCCATCCTGAAGAGATTTTTTCCAGGTTTCGGGATGGGTCTCTGTCCGGGCTGCAAGAACAGCGCTCCGACAGCGCCTCCTGTGCGCCCTGCGGTCTGCACGGGCGCGGCCTCCGAGGTGGAGCCACCTTCTTTCTCAAAATTTTCAACACCTTTATAAACGAGAGAACCGGTTTTGTCACGAAATCGTTGAAAGAAAAAGGGCAGGCGGGGCGGCGCGGACGCTCACGGGGATTTTCTGCAGATTTCAGGGATATTCCGATAATGCCTTCCGATATTCACGAATCAGAACAGCCTTGTCGATCCCGTGATCGATGAAATCCCAGGGGAGGAATTCCGAGAGGCCCTTGGGGCGGTAGACATAAAAATCCGGATTGAGAGGAACTTTTTTCAGTGCCTGGGACCAGTTGCCCTCCAGTTGATGAACCTCTGCGAGGATTTGGCCGACCCGGCGATCCCCCAGGGAGAGCAGCGTCTGAATGTAATTCCATTTGGGGAGATCGTGAAAAACCTGCACGGGCCCCTCATTGTGAAGGGCCTTTTTGATTCTTCGAAGTTTTTTTTTAACGTCCTTCACCTCCTCCAGGGGATGCCACTGGAAAGGGGTGAAAGGCTTGGGAATGAACTGATTGACGCTCAAGGTGATCCGCCTGAAGGGTTTTTTCCCCTTTGAAAGCTGGAGGGCCTGGTGGCGGATTTTCCGCGTAAGACGAATGAGACCTTCGATGTCCGCCTCGGTTTCCGTCGGCAACCCGACCATGAAGTACAGGCGTATTTGCCGGATACCCTGTTGAACCAGGTGCTCCAGGGCAGAAAAGATATGATCCTCGGAAATTCCCTTGTTCAGGACATCCCGCAGGCGCTGTGTTCCCGCCTCCGGTGCCAGCGCCACGGTCTCCACCCCCGATTCCCGGAGCAGACCGGCCATTTCCGCAGATACTCGATCCATGCGCAGCGAACTGAGGGCAAAAGTGCCTCCCCCTTCCAGAACGCAGCGGCACAGATCGGCCAGTTGGGGATGGTCGGAAACCGCCGTGCCCAGCAGACCGATTCTCTTTCCTTCGGAAATACCCCGAACGAAAGAGGGTTCAAGGGCCTCCTTTCGCCGAAAGCGGACGGGCCGGTACACGAACCCGGCGGCACAGAAGCGGCATCCCCGTGCACAGCCGCGGCTTACCTCCGCCAGGAAGAGATCGCCGAATTCTGAACCCGGTGTTGAAATGACCTGATCGGTTCGAAACGCGGAGAGGTCCTTTTCCCATCGTCTCCGGATTTTCCGGGGCAGTGAGGAATCAACGGGCTGAACATCCTCCAGCGTCCCATCGGGCCGATAAGAAACGGAATAAAGCTGAGGGACATAAACGCCCGGCACACGCCGCTGTACGTCAAAAAGGAGCTCCCGGCGATCCGGACCCTGAATCAAGGCTTCCCGGTACAGAGCGGCCAATTCAGGAAGCGCCTCTTCCGCTTCCCCTATGAGGAAAAGATCAATGAACGAACTCAAAGGCTCGGGATTGAGGGTTACAGCAATCCCCCCGGCCATGACCAGCGGCTCGAAATCTTTGCGCAGCGAGGCCTGAAGTGAAATTCCAGCCCCCGCGAGCAGGGCGAGCACATGGGGATAATCGTTTTCAAAGGGGATGGAAAAGGCGATAATATCAAATTCTTTCAGGGGTTTCTGGGATTCCAGGCTAACCGGACTCTTCCCCCGGGGTGCATCGCCTTCTCCCGGTGGAGAGAAAAAGACCCTCTCGCAAAGGCAGAAAGGCAGATCGTTCAGAAGGCTGTAGACCGCCTGGTAGCCGAGATTTGCCATTCCGATGCGGTAAGCATTCGGGTAGGCGAGACAGACCGTCAACTTGTCTCCCCAGGCCTTCCGGCAGTATCCTTTCTCCTGCGCTAAAAGCTGTTGATCCCTCTTGTGCTGCTTCCAGGACATGGCAATACCAGATCCGCATGATTCCCGCTGCGGCGATTTCTCCTTCCCGGCATGTGTGCGGTCAATGGCTCTGAATCCCGCAATCGGCTTCCGGGTAGCCCCCTGTCAAAGCCCTGGCTGCGTCCGGATCGCCTTGCCGGTCTTGTGGGATGCAACCCGGGATCAATCCGCCTGGCGCCGCAGGAATGTTGGAATTTCCAGGTCGGGATCCTCCGTATCGTCAATCAGCCCCATCCGGATGACGTTCATATCGCTGTTACCGGAAGCGCTCTTGCGCATGAACGCCGGGACGGCAATGTCGCGATTGCGGTTCGCTCCCAGGGAAGCCAGATTGGCCAGGCCCTGGCGCTTCTTTCCAACATCCTCGAAGCCGGTGGCGATGACGGTAATCCGTATCTCATCGCCCATGGATTCATCGACAACAGTACCAAAAATGATATTGGCCTCATCATGCGCCTCCGCCTGAATCAGCGAGGAGGCCTCATTGATTTCAAAGAGGGTCATGTCCGGACCGCCGGTAATGTTCAGCAGCACACCCCGCGCCCCCTGGATCGTATTGTCTTCCAGAAGCGGCGACGAAATGGCCCTCTGCGCGGCTTCCACTGCACGGTTTTCCCCGCTGGCTGAACCGGTGCCCATCAGGGCAAGCCCCATTTCCGACATGACGCTTTTCACATCGGCAAAATCCAGGTTGATCAGCCCGGGAATCGTGATCAGGTCGGAAATCCCTTTGACGGCCTGATACAGGATATCATCCGCTTTTTTGAACGTCTCAAGAAGGGAGAGGTTTCTTCCACCCAGGCTCAGGAGCCGCTGGTTGGGAACCACGATGAGGGTATCGACAATCCTTCTCAAGTCATCAATGCCTTCATCCGCCTGGCTGTTGCGCTTCTTGCCCTCGAACTGAAAGGGCTTCGTCACGACGGCTACCGTCAGGGCCCCCAGCTCCTTGGCAATTTCAGCCACGACGGGAGCTCCCCCTGTCCCCGTGCCACCGCCCTGGCCGGCGGTTACAAAAACCATGTCCGCCCCTTCCATGTGCTGACGGACCAGGTCCCGAGTCTCCATGGCGGCCCTTTTCCCCACATCCGGATTCGAACCGGCCCCAAGACCCCGGGTGACCTCCTCGCCCAGCTGAATTTTCACGGATGCGAGCGATTGCCCAAGGGCCTGCGCATCTGTGTTGGCTACGATAAAATCAACCCCCTGAAGGTTGGAGCGAATCATGGTATTAATTGCGTTTCCACCACCACCACCGATACCAACGACCTTGATCTTTGCCGAACTGAAATTTGATGATTCTGACAATTCAAACATGATTCCCCCCTAGAAGAATTCTAATAACCATTTTTTGAATCTGGCGAATGCGTCCCCCGCATTCCCTTTATCGCCTTTCCTCACAACGATCTTGGATAGATTCTTGCTGCCGTACAGGACAAGGCCGACCCCCGTTGCATGCATGGGGCTGTTCACCACATCGGTCAACCCCCCGATGCCCTTGGGATACCCTCTCCGGACCGGCATATTGAAAATCTGCTCCGCCAGCTCCGTAATGCCGTCCAGGAGGGATGTCCCACCGGTCAGCACGACGCCCGCGGCCAGAACATCTTCATAGCCGGAACGAACGATCTCTTTATACGCCATGGTCAAAATTTCTTCGGCACGCGCTTCAATGATCCGTCCCAGAATCTGCCGCGATACGGAACGGGGCTCTCTTCCCCCCACGCTGGGAACCTCAATGGTGTCCTCCTTGGAAATCATAGGCGGATAGGCGCAGCCGAAGTCGATTTTTATCTTTTCCGCCTCATTGAGGGGCGTCCTGAGGCCCGTGGCAATATCGCTGGTCACATAGTTTCCACCGACGGAAATCACCGCCGTGTGGCGGATACTCCCCTCACCAAAAACGGCGATGTTCGTCGTGCCCCCTCCGATGTCCAGCAGAGCCACTCCCAGATCCCGCTCATCATCGCTGAGAACGGCCTGGCTGGCCGCCAGATGCTCGAGGACGATGTCGTTGATGTCCAGGCCGACACGGGTGACGGATTTCTCAATATTCTGTATGGAGGTCCCTGAACCGGTCACCACATGGACCTTGGCCTCCAGCCTGACCCCGGACATGCCCACAGGGTCCCTGATCCCGTCCTGTTCATCCACAACATAGCTCTGGGCAAGGGTATGGAGAATCTGCCTGTCCAAGGGGATGGCGATCGCCTTGGCCGCTTCGATGGCCCGCTCCACATCATCGTTTCCGACCTCCCGCCCCTTGACTGCTACAATGCCGAGGCTGTTTTGCGCCTTGATATGCCCGCCGGCGATTCCCGTGAAAACGGATCCGATTTCACACCCGGACATGCGCTCAGCCTCTTCAACCGCCTTTTTGACAGCCTCTACCGTGCTGTCGATATTGACCACGACCCCTTTTCTCAATCCGTCCGAGGGATGCGAACCAATGCCGATAATATCAATTCCCGTATCTGTTATTTCTCCGACAATGGCACAGGTCTTTGTCGTGCCTATATCCAATCCGACGATGACATTTCCCTGCATACCCATGTATTCCGTCCACCTTTCTTGATAGATGTGATGCCGATCCGATCTTCCGATTGCGCTACAGCTTGTATTCCTTCCGCAGATTTGCAGTCCCTGCGGGAGCGGGGATATTTCTCCTGGAAACAGTCACTTTCAGGGGATTTCTCAAATCGATCCGGAAGAACCCTCCACCAAGGGGACGCCGTTCCAGATCCTCGAGAATCGGAGACAGGCGCTGCAATTTGTCCCCATAGCCGTCAAACCCGAGGACAAGGCACAGTCCGTTGTCGGTAAAAACCGAAAGCCCCAGAACCTCATTGCCTTGAATCTCCGATATCCGCTCAAGGGTTGGATACGATTTGGAAACCGCAAGATCGCCTAACAGGCGCAGTGCGCTCTTCAGCAGCGACTCGTTCAATTTGCCCTGAATGTAAAGACCCGTCAGCACAGGAAGATCGATTTCATCGTTCTTTCCCAGCTTCTTGAAGATAACGCCTTCCCGGTCCATCAGATAAAGATTGGCATCCTGTCGAATCACGGCGACGGCGGAACGCTCAACAATCTGAAGCACGAGGCGGTCCGGCAGCTCTCGGCCGATCGTGGCCGTCTTTATCCAGGGATTCGCTGTGATCCGCCGCAAAATGGCTTCTTCATTCAACGCCAGCAGACTCTGTGAAGACGTTACCGAACTGAGACGAAGCACTTCCTTTTCCGTGACTTCCCGGCACCCGCGAACGACTGTTTCCCGTATATGGAAACAGGGTGCGCTGATGGTGAAGTTGTAAACGAAGATCAGCAGAACGCCGATGACCATCACCGCACAGACCAGCAGAATCGACCGGGTCATGTCCAGGAAGATGGTTCTGCCGCGACGTTTCAACCGATACTTTCTTGCTTCCAGCTTTCTTCTGAAAGCCCTCTTCATCCATCCTCTCCGACAATCTGGACCTCGGCTTCCAGATGGACGTCCCGGCAGTCTCTTACCCGAATCCTGACCTCTTCCATCAGATCCATAATTTCGGCAGTCCGGGCATGCCCCAGATTGACGATAAAGTTGCCGTGCAGTTCAGAAACCATGGCATCTCCCCGGCGTGTCCCCTTCAGTCCGGCTTCCTCAATCAGCCGCCCGGCAGGCATACTTCGAGGATTTTTAAAGATGGAACCCGCATTGCGCAGGTTCAGCGGATGCTTTCTTTTTCGCAGGGAAAGGATTTCCTCAATCTTCGCCGCGATCTCTTCCCGGTTGCCCGGAGACAGAACGAACTCGGCACTGACGATCACAGCGGCATCAGGAAGAACCAGGCGACGGTACTCAAAGGAGAGATCCCGCCGGGACAGGGTCTCCAGCTCCTGGTGCTCATTCAGAACGGCAATCTCCGCCACCACGTCCTTCATTTCGATCCCATAGGCCCCGGCATTCATTCGAACCGCCCCACCGACACTACCGGGGATGCCGGCGCAGAGCTCCATGCCGGTCAGGGATTCCCGCTGGCAGAGACGCACGATCGCCGCAAGGGCGACCCCCGCTTCGGCCCGGACCCGCACCTTCCCTTCGGCACCTGGCACCCAGGACAGTTGTTTGAGCCCCTGCAGAGAGACAGCAACCCCACGGTACCCTCCATCCCGGACAAGCAGATTGGTCCCGTTGCCCAGGGCCAGAAAAGGCACCCGGCTTTTCCGAAGGAGGGAAAGCAGATGAGCCAGCTCCTGCCGATTCTGAGGGAAGACCAGGACGTCCGCAGGCCCCCCCACTCCCATGGACGTATAACGGCCCAGGGGTTCATCAAAGAGGACGGGGCCCGAAACACAGGATGTCAACTGCTCTTTGAAAGAGGCGTCAAGCGGCACGGGATTTTTTAACCTCCTTCAGTCGGTTCAACAGGGACATCCCCACGGAATTGACGCTTCCCGCGCCCTGGGTGATGACCAGATCCTCCGGCTGAACGATGGACAGCAGATAATTCGTGATTTCTTCAAAACCAGGCATGTAGAGCACTTCGCGCCGGGTGAAGGAGCGGATGCCGTCACAAAGAGCAGCCGCCGTCACCCCTTCAATGGGATCCTCGCTGGCGGGATAGATGTCCGTCACGATCAGAAGATCCGCCTCAGTAAAGGCTCCCAGAAATTCGCGGAAAAGGGCCTGGGTCCGCGTGTAACGGTGGGGTTGAAACACCACGATCATCCTGTCCTTCCATACCTGTCTCGCCGCCGCGAGCGTCGCGCTGATTTCCGTGGGGTGATGGCCATAGTCATCCACAACGGTGACTCCGGCTTCTTTTCCCTTGATCTCCAGTCTTCGGCCCACGCCGACATAACTTTTCAACCCCTCCCGGATGGCCGCCATGGTCATCTCCAGTTCCCTTGCCACCGCAACCGTGGCCAGGGAATTATAAACGTTAAAGAGACCCGGGACGGAAAGCTCCACATTTCCCAGACATTCCGTTCGGCAATAGAGCTTGTACTCCGTCGTTCCCCCGTTAAAGCGGATATCCTCCGCCCGGTAGTCCGCAGTCGGCTCCAGGCCGTATGTGAGCGTCTTCCGCTTGATGTCCGGAAGGATGGCTTTGACGTTGGGATCGTCCTGACAAAGAACGACGGATCCGTAAAAGGGAACGATATTGGCAAACTGGAGAAAGGCGGTCTTGATGTCCTCGATGTCCCGGTAATAATCGAGATGCTCCCGGTCGATATTGGTAATGACGGCCAGAGACGGAGACAGTTTCAGGAAAGAGCCGTCGCTTTCATCCGCCTCGGCCACGATGAAGTCCCCGTGGCCCATCCGGGCATTACTCCCGATGCTGCCCAGCTTTCCGCCGATCACCATGGTTGGATCCAGCCCGCCTGTGGCCATCACCGTCGCGATCATCGAGGTGGTCGTCGTCTTGCCGTGACTCCCCGATACGGCGATGGACACTTTCATCTTCAGCAGCTCCGCCAGCATTTCCGCCCTGGGTATGACGGGAATCGCCCTTCGATGCGCCTCCAGCACCTCGGGATTGTCCCGCCGGACCGCCGTTGAGGTCACCACCACATCGGTATCGCCCAGGTTAGCGGCCTGATGCCCCTGAAACACCGCAGCGCCAAGCGCAACAAGATGTTCGGTGGTGTCCGAAGTTTTCAGGTCCGATCCGCTGACGGCATAGCCCAGATTCAACAGGACCTCGGCAATTCCACTCATCCCGATACCGCCGATCCCGACGAAATGAATGCGACGTACCTTTTTGCGCATGACATCTGTTACTCTGTAGAGCCTCATGGCGTTCAACGGCATTCCCCTTTGCTGTAAGGGCTAAAATCCCTTTATGTAGTGTAAATTTTTGATCATATATACTATATGTTGTATAATGTCCACCGAAAAAAAACTTTGTTATTTCTTGATCATGGCCAGGCAAGTATCAACAATGTCCGAAGCGGCGTAAATATTTCCCATATTCGCCGCATTTGCCGCAATCTCTTTTAACCGGGAAGGATGATCATATAAATTTTTAATTTCATCCACCAGCCGGCGGCCGTCGAGCTCTTTCTCCGGAACCATGACGGCCGCCCCCGCCTTGAGCAGAACCTTGGCATTTTCAGTCTGATGGTCCCCGATGGCATAGGGAAAGGGGATGAGGATCGCCCCTTTCCCCATGGCGGTGATTTCGGCGATGGAGGTCGCACCTGCCCTGCAGATCAAAAGGTCCGCGGACTCGTAAGCGGAAGCCATGTCCTGGATGAAGGGGACAACCCGGGCATTGAAACCCCCGGCGGCATAAGCGGCCGACATGCTCTCGCAATCCCGCTCCCCCGTCTGATGGACAATGGAAAGGACCCCCTGAAGAGGCTTCAGAAAAGGCAGGGCATCCAAAACCGCTGAATTGATGGCATGCGCCCCCTGGCTGCCGCCGAATATCAGCAGGGAAAATTGATCCGTCACTTTTTCAACCACCGGCTTACCGGTGAAAAAGGCGGCCCGGATCGGATTTCCCGAAACCCTTGTCTTTTTCGCGGGGAACCATTTTCCCCCGTCGGCAAAGCTGAGAAAGACGCGATCCACAAAACAGCCGAGAATCCGATTGGTCAGACCGGGAATGGAATTCTGCTCGGCAATGGCTGTGCGAATCCCCATGAGGCGGGCCGCAGCGACAGCCGGACCCGAGGCATAGCCTCCGACTCCGATCACGATGTCCGGCCGGAAGGAGCGGATGATCCGCACCGACTGGAGGAAACTTCCCGGAAGCTTTAAAAGGGCCAGGGTCGACCGGATCAGTCCCCGGCCCTTGATGCCTTCCACGTTCAGCAATTCCAAGGGAAAACCGATTTTCTTGAGGACTTTCTGCTCGATGCCCCGGTTCGTGCCGACAAACAGGATCCTGTTTTCCTCACTGCGGCGCAGCCATTCCTCCGCAATGGCTACACCGGGGAAAAGATGGCCTCCGGTGCCGCCCCCGGCTATGAGTACCCGGACCGTCATTGCGATTCACCCTTTTTCTCTGAAAAGGTTGAAATATTCAGAAGAATGCCTATCGCGGCCAGACTCATCACCAGGGACGTCCCTCCGTAGCTGAGAAAGGGAAGGGCCAGGCCCTTGAGGGGAATCAATCCCATCACCCCGGCAATGTTGATGACGGCTTCGAGGGCAAGAAGCATGGTTAACCCCGCGGCAACCAGGGTTCCGAAGAGATCCGGGGCCTTGAACGCGATGAGGAATCCCCGGACGATGAGCACGACAAACAGGGCGATGACCACAAAAACTCCGACAAACCCCGCTTCTTCGGCAATAATGGAAAGGATGAAGTCCGTATGAGGCTCAGGAAGATAGAAAAGCTTCTGCATGCTGTCACCGACTCCCACACCGAAGGCGCCCCCGGAACCAAAGGATATCAGGGACTGAATGACCTGGAAACCCGACCGCTGGGGATCCTGCCAGGGATCAAGGAAGGCCGTCAGCCGCTTGATCCGGTAGCTTTCGTGGACCAGAAACCAGATCCCCACGGGAATGAGACCCGCCAGCAAAGCGCCGAGATGAACCAGCCTGGCACCGGCCATATAGAACATGAGCAGCAGAATGACCGACATGATGGCGCAGGTGCCGAAATCCGGCTCCAGAATGATCAGCAGCATGATGACCGCCGTGACGCTCAGCGGCACCGCCACCCCGCGGCTGAAGTTCTTCCTGTAATCAATCTTGCGGTTCAGGAAATGGGCAAGAAAGAGAATCATGCAGATTTTAACCAGCTCGGAAACCTGGAAAGAAAAAAAACCCATTCTGAGCCATCTTGTCGCGCCGCCGGCACGGACGCCCAGGTGGGGGATGAGAACCAGCGAAAGGAGGACAATGCTGACCAGGATCCCTGGATAAGCCGCCTTTTTTAGATAGTAATAGGGAATCTTCGCCATCAGAAGCATGATTCCGAAGCCGAGGACAACAAAAACGACCTGCTTTTTCAGAAAATACCACCCGTCATGATGGTGGGCCTGACTCGCCGCGGCCATGATCGAACTGGAGCTGTAAATCATGACCGTCCCGATGCTCACGAGAATCAGCACCGCCAGCAGGAGAACGAGATCCGGCCTTTTGTCCCCTTCGGGAAATTCGGAAATCGGCAGTTCCGGCAGCGATATTTTCTTTAAAAATCCGATCATGCCAGGGCCCTCACTTCCTCCTGAAAAAATTCGCCACGAGCCTTATAGTTGTTGAATTCATCGAAGCTCGCACATCCCGGAGAGAGCAGAACGACATCCCCGGCGCCGGCCTGTCCGCGGGCAGCCGCAATGGCCTCTTTCAGGGTCGGCGCCATGAGGGTGGGAACGATTTCACCGATCCGCTCCCGGATCTTTTCCCTCGCCTCGCCAAAGAGCACCAGGACCTTGACCCGGTTCGGCAGGAGGTCGCTCAGGGATTCGAAATCCCCGTCTTTGTCCCGGCCTCCCATGAGAAGGACAAGGGGTTCCGAGAAGCTTTCGATGGCCCTTTTGACGGCTCCGACATTGGTGCCCTTGGAATCGTCATAAAATTTTACGCCCCCGATCTCCCGGGTGAATTCTATCCTGTGGGCAATTCCTGAAAAATTCGCCACCGCCTGGATGACCTCTTCCCGGGTGCATCCGCAGGCGCGGCACGCCAGGATGGCGGCCATGACATTCTCGATATTGTGAGCCCCCGGCAGACGGATGATGTTCAAGGGGTAGCTCTCCCGCCCACCCTGGCCGTTGCGGTAAATCAGCTGCTCCCCTTCCCGGTACAGACCGACATCAACGCTCTGTGACGAGCTGAAAAAACGGACCCGCGACGGAAGGGATTCCGCCAAGACGGCCGAACGCGGTTCGTCGGCATTGAGGACGGCAAGATCCCCCTTCCCCTGATTATTGAAGATCCGTTCCTTGACGGCCCTGTACGCCTCGAAGGACCCGTGGTAATCGACATGATCGCAGGTCGTATTCAGAAGCAGGGCCGCAAAAGCGTGAAACGCCTCAACCCACTGAAGCTGGAAGCTGCTGACCTCGACAACCGCATAGTCAGCATCCTGCGGTCCCGCCACGTAATTGGCCAGGGGATTTCCGATGTTCCCGCCGACAAAGACTTTCCGTCCGCTCTTTGCCAGGATTTCCCCGATCAGGGTCGTGGTGGTTGTTTTTCCGTTGGTCCCGGTAATGGCGATCATGGGTGTCCGGAGATATCGGCTGGCCAGTTCCAGTTCACTCACAACGGGGATGCCTCTCTCCAGGGCTTCCTTCAGCAGGGGGTGAAGGGGCGGAACGCCGGGTGACGGCACCACCATGTCCACGGAAGACAGCGCCGAAGTGTCGTAGCGGACCCACTCCACGCTCGCGCGGAGATCCTGCCCAAGCTGGGGAAGCACATCCTTTTCCAGGGAGAGGTCTTTTGCATCGGTAACGGCGATCCGGACGCCCCGCGCAGCCAGAAATCGTGCGGAAGCGATGCCCGTCTTCCCCCAGCCGATGATGAGAGTTTTCTGTCCCGACAGATCCATAAATGACACCCTAGCGAAGCTTTAAGGTACTGATGGCCAGCAGAGCCAGCAGGATGGAGATGATCCAGAAGCGGACGATCACTTTCGGTTCAGCCCACCCCTTCAACTCGAAATGATGATGAATCGGAGCCATCCGGAAGATGCGCTTCCCGTGCGAGAGTTTGAACCACCCGACCTGGAAGATGACGGAGAAGGTTTCCAGGACGAAAACGCCGCCCACGATGGCCAGCAGGATCTCCTGCTTGGTCGCGACGGCCAGACAGCCCAGCGCTCCCCCAAGGGAAAGAGACCCGGTATCTCCCATGAACACCTGGGCCGGGTAGGTATTGTACCAGAGGAATCCGATCCCGGCTCCCACGATAGCCCCGCAGAAAATGCTCAGTTCTCCGACGCCGGCCACACCGGGAATCTGCAGGTAGGAGGCGATTTTGTAATTCCCCGCAAAATAGGCGAAGAGCAGATAGGTCATGAAGCAGGTAATCGCCGGCCCAATGGCCAGGCCATCCAGCCCGTCCGTCAGATTCACGGCATTTGCGGCCCCGACGATGATGAAGGTCGAAAGAAGTACATAACCCCACCCCAGATCCGGCAGGGCCGTTTTAAAGAACGGAATGGCGACGATGGAGCTGAATCCCGGCTTGGCGTACAGGACAATGCTGACCAGGAGGGCGATGGCCACTTCGAAGGCAAGCCGCACGTTACCGGGCACCCCCTTGGAATTGTGACGTGTCAGTTTCCGGTAATCGTCGGCGAAGCCGATCAGTCCGTAACCCAGGGTCACCATGAGCACGAGCCAGACGTAATCGATCGTAAGATTGGCCCACAGAAGGGTCGAAGCCACAACGGCAAAGATGATCAGGATCCCGCCCATCGTCGGCGTCCCCTCCTTGGCCAGATGCGCCTCGGGACCGTCATTCCGGATGACCTGCCCCATCTTCAACGCCTGCAGCTTCCGGATCAGCCATGGTCCCAGGATAAAGCAGATGACCAGGGCGGTAATGGTGGCATAAATCGTCCGAAAGGTGATGTATCGGAAGACATTGAGATAGGAATAGGTCTCGTGCAGCGGATAAAGAAGATGATAAAGCATCCTGTCTTCCCCGTTCAGGCCGATGTTCGGTCAAGGATTTTCTTGACGATCTCTTCCATTTTCATCCTCCGTGACCCCTTGACCAGAATCCAGTCCCCCTGTTCCACGAAGGAGAGGATGGGATCAACGATTTCGTCGGCGTTCTCAAAAGAACGGATCCTTTCCCCCGGCAAGCCGCCTTTGGCGGCGCCGGCCGCCGTCGACCGGGAAAGGGGCCCTTTAAGATACAGCCTCCCAACATCCGTGGCAGCGGCTTCGAGCCCGACGGCTTCGTGAAGCTGCTCCGCAGACGGCCCCAGCTCCAGCATGTCGCCCAGGATTGCCACGCTGCGTGAGCTCCCCTTCAGAGTCTGGATGGTTTTCAAGGCTTCGCGAACGGATGCCGGGTTGGCATTGTAGGTGTCATCAACGAGAAACGCGCCATTCGGCAGGCAGTGGATTTCGAAGCGAGCGGTTACAGGACGGAAATTCCGGAGACCTTGAGAAATTTTATCGATGCCGAGCCCAGAAGCCCTGGACAACGCGGCTGCAGCCAAGGCATTGTATATGTTGTGCATACCGGAAGCAGAAAGCCGGACGGAAACCGAATCCGGACCACAGTTCAAACGGAAAGACTGCCCCGCTACGCCCTCTTTCGCAATATCCGAAGCAGTCAAATCGGCCTGGGAGATCACCCCGTAGGTCACTGTTCTTCCCGTCCACAAACGCCTCAATGGCGCCATGGCCTCATCATCTGCATTAAATACGGCCACACCGGATCTGGACATGGTGCCATAGAGATCGCCCTTCTCCTCACGGATGTTCTCGAGCGTCTTCAAGCCTTCCAGATGGGCGGGGCCGATATTGGTAACGAGCCCGATATCAGGTTCCGCTATTTCTGTCAACCGCTTGATTTCACCCCGGGCATTGGTTCCCAGCTCCACAATGGCCAGGTCGTGGCTTCGTTCCAGGCGGAGCAGGGTGAGAGGCAACCCGATCAGGTTGTTGAGGTTCCCCTCCGTTTTCAGTACGGAAAACGTCTGCTCGAGGACGGCGGCGGTCATTTCCTTGGTCGTTGTCTTTCCGGAACTGCCCGTTATGGCTATGACGGGCTGGCCGGATCGTCTCCGCCAGAAGCGGGCCAGATCGCCCAGGGCCCTTAAGGTATCCTCCACGACAATGACCGGGCAGCTTCCGGGAATTTTTGAAACCGTCTCCAGCATACCGGCATGATGGGCATCCATCAGAAGCCCGCCGGCGCCTCTCGCAATGGCCTCCCCCAGGAAATCATGGCCGTCGAAACGATCCCCCTTCAAGGGAATATAGAGATTGCCCTGAACAAGCTGCCGGCTATCGGTTGACACACCGCGGAGACGGCAAGCCGCCTCGCCCTGCAGAAGCTTTCCTCCCGTCGCCGTGACTACCTCGTCAGCCGGGAATTCCGGCCCGAATTTCTGATTCAAAGGAAGACCTCCCCATCCTGTATGGAATTGTCCTGTCCGTCTTAAACGCAGGAGAAAGAACCATTCCGCTGTACCAGATTCTCTTCTTCGGCAAAGGATCGTTCAGCTTCAGGTTATCAGGAATTATTGTGAGCTCTCAGGCGAGCAGAGGAATTCCGAACAGAGCGGACCCGCACCAAACCGGCGTCATTCATGATCGATCTTTGTGCTTGAAGGTGAACTCTCCAGGATTTCTTTCGCAGTCTCCCTGTCATCGAAATGGAGACGATTTGTTCCAATAATCTGGTAATCTTCATGCCCTTTACCGGCAATCAAAACGATATCTGAAGGCCGGGCCGACCGGATCGCCGCCTCAATGGCCTGCCGCCGATCGGGGATCACGACATATCCCCTGCCGGCCGGCTCCAATGGCCATTGCTCCGGAGATCCCTTGGGAATGGACTGACGATTGATGCCCACCTCGATATCCCCAATGATGGCCAGCGGGTCTTCCGATCTTGGATTATCGGAAGTCAGGATCGTCAGGTCGCTGTAATTTGTCGCCACTTTCCCCATGAGGGGCCTCTTTCCCCGGTCGCGGTCGCCGCCGCATCCAAAGACCGTGATCATCCGTCCTTGTTTGAAGGGGCAGAGGCTCTCAAGCACCCGCCGAAGCGCATCATCCGTGTGGGCATAATCGACGAACACCCGGGGCTGGGCCAATCCGCTCACCTTTTCGAGCCGTCCGGGCACCGCCGTCATCGTTTCGATTCCCCGGCAAATGGCCTCCGTGGGGATCCGCAGGGCAATGGCGGCGGAAACAGCGGCCAGAACATTCGACAGATTAAATTTGCCGATCAGGGGAGAGGCCATTTCGAAACTCGCGGGACCTACCTCGATGACCGCTTTGATTCCGTCGAGGGAAAGATCAAAGCAAGAGGGGCGTACATCGGCATTCTCTTCGATTCCAAAGGTAAGAGGCCTGTTCCCCGCCCCGGTTTCCCGGACGAGACGCTTCCCCCAGGGATCATCGACATTCACCACCATGGAATGTCGGCGAAGCTTCCGCCCCCCGGGAAGCACTTCCGAAAAGAAACGCTTCTTCGCCTGGTAATAATTTTCCATGGTCTTGTGGTAGTCCAGATGGTCCTGGGTGAGATTGGTAAAAATTCCAAGATCAAAACGGCAATCGTCGACGCGCCGGAGGTCAATGGCATGGGAAGATACCTCGGCAACCAGATGGGTCACGCCGCTTTCCGCCATATCCCTCAAAATCCGCTGCAGGTCCATGGATTCAGGCGTCGTGTTGGGGGCGGCCATCCTGATTCCGGGATAACGGTAATTGACGGTGCCCAGAACGCCGCAGCGGAATCCCGCCGCCGCAAAAATCGATTCAAGGATATAGGTGATGGTGGTTTTGCCGTTCGTTCCCACCACGCCGACCGCAACCAGCGATGATGAAGGATCGCCGTAGAACGTTCTCGCCAGACGCCCCAGGGCTTTCCTCCCGTTTTCCACACAAATCTTCGTGATGTCCGGGGGCGTTGTAACTTCTCTCTCGCAAACGACGACCTTGGCGCCGTGGCCTATCGCATCGTCGATATAGTCATGGCCGTCGGATTTAAGACCTGATATCGCCACAAAGAGTGAATTCGACGAACACTGCCGTGAATTGTAGCACAGGGACGTCACGTCCATCGCGCTGTCCGCGGGGCCGGTCATTCCCATAATGTCGAGTCCATTCAATAAGGCGGAAAGATTCATTTTCGGCAGCCCTTTTTTTCAATTCCCGTGACTGAAGATCACGGAGCAGGAGGCGGTCCGTGTCATCGGAGTTCCAGGCGCGGGATGCTGCTGCGTCGCCCAGCCGTTGCCTGCGATTTTGACTTCAATGCCACGCTGTTTCGCTTTTCTGAGGACATCCCGGATACTGAGGCCGAGGAAATTGGGCATCAGGGCTTCATCGGTCAGCATGTTCGCCGGCGCCACGCCGGGTGAAAGATCACCGGAAGAAGAAACCAGCTTCAGCTTCATGTTTCCGCCTTCTTCCTGGTCCAGCTCCGGAGTTGGATTGGGACGAATGTGAGGTTTAAAGCATGTCAGGATCTGTTCTCCAATCGCCTTGAAAACCGGAGCGGCGGCAACGCCACCCCAGCGGTCTTTTTGCGGTTCATCGAGAATAACCAGGATCGCAACCTGGGGGTCCTCAGCAGGGAAAAATCCCATGAACGACGTTTTCACCCGTTCGGATGAATAAGCATTCCGTGCATGATCATATTTCTGCGAGGTCCCGGTCTTTCCGGCAACGGAGACGCTCTCTATCCGGGCGTTCTTCCCTGTTCCGTCCTCCTGCCCCACGATATCGGTCATGATGGCCGTGAGATGCCTCGCCGTATTCGGCGATATGACCCGCCGAACTGCCGTGGGCGAGTAGCTGCTTACAATCTGACCCTTTTTGTCCACAAGAGCCCGAACGACATAGGGTTTCATCATGGTTCCCTGATTGGCGATCGTGGACAGCGCGGTGATAAGCTGAATGGCGGTGACCGAAATTCCCTGCCCAAAAGCGACCGTTGCCGCGTCCACCCTCGTCCAGTCGCCGACGGGGCGGAGCAGTCCCGGAATCTCCCCTGGAAGATCGATCCCTGTCCTCGCCCCGAAACCGAAGCTGCGGATATAGTCGTAAAATTTTTCCTTTCCCAGCTTTTCCGCAATCTTGACCGATCCGATATTGCTCGAATATTTAAGAATATCATGAACGGAAAGCATGGCGTGGCGCTTCCGCTTGGCTTCGTGAATTACCCGGTTGCCGATGGCATAGGCCCCATTTTCACAGTAGAAGCGGTCGCTTTCCCGGACGGCCCCCTCTTCGAGGGCGGCAGCAACCAGGAAGGGTTTGAAGGTTGATCCGGGGTCAAAGCAGTCTGTAACCGCTCTGTTCTTTTTGTTTTCCGAAGAGACGGTCCTCAGCGCATTGGGATCGAAGCCCGGAGAATTGGCCAGCGCCAGGATTTCTCCCGTCTTGGGATCCATCACAATCGCCAGCCCCCCCTTGGCTCCTTTGTCCCGGACAGCGGCTTTGAGCTGAGATTCCACAAGGTGCTGAATGCGGCTGTCTATGGTGAGAACGAGGCTCAAGCTTTCGTCAGACGAAATCGAAGCCTTTTCCACCCTGGGGAAAAGCACGTTGCCTTTTGCATCCCGCGTCCAGACAAGCTTTTCCGGTGTGCCCTTCAGGTATTGATCGTATTTGATTTCCAGCCCCTCCAGCCCGACCGAATCGTAACCTACCAAACCGACCAGCTGGCTGGCCAGTTCTCCGTTGGGATAAAATCTTTTGGGCTCCTTGACGAGAAAAATTCCCTCGATGCCCGCATCCTCCACCTTCCTGGCAATCTCGGAAGGGATTCTGCGGGCAATCCAGCAGAATCTTTTCGAGTGAAGAAGCTTTTTCATCACTTCCTGCCGGTCAATGTCGAGAATGGAGGCTATTCTGACGGCCGCATCGACGGGGCGGGCCATTTTCGAAGGATCCGCACAGACCGAATCGACCTGCAGACTCGCCGCAAGTTTTTCACCATTCCGGTCAAAAATGATCCCCCGTTCCGGCGGCAGTTGGAGGGTCTTGGTATGCTGCCTCTGTGCAAGCTCCTTCAAGGCCTTGCTGGACATAATCTGCAGATGAATGGCCCTGGAAAAAAGGGCAACGAACAAAACGACAAAAAAGACCAGCAGCGTCACCAGCCGAAACCTCAGCCATTTGACGGATTCCGTGTTCATCGCTTAGCCCCGCTTCCTCCAAGATGGATGATCTGTTCCCTCTCAGGGTAGGTCATCTGCAGTTTCTCTTTCACAATCGCTTCAATGCGACCCGGCGCCTTGAGCGTTGCAATATCAACTTTCAACTGGCGCTGTTCTTCCAGGAGCTGCCCCCTGCGATTCATCTCCTCGGCAATTTTATAATCCAGCTCCGTCATTCGAACGTGCGACCAGACATACACCAGGGCTACGCCCATCAGAACGAAGGCCGCGATGATCAGGTGCGTATACTTCACCCCCGTTGATTTGCTCTGCTCCGGCGACTCCTCGGGAGGCGGCATGTCCGGCGAATCGTCGATCGTCAAGGGCTAAATCCTTTCCGCAGTTCGCAGTCTCGCACTTCGTGATCGGGGATTGGCATCCACCTCGCTTGAGGACGGCGTGATGGGCTTTCTGTTCAAAACGGTCAACCGGGGACGTTGTCCACAGACGCAAAAGGGAATGTCGGGCGGACAGATGCACCCCTTCTCCAGAGAGCGGAACCGGGTTTTGACCATGCCGTCTTCCAGGGAGTGAAAGGAAATGATGGAAAACCGCCCCCCCGGCTTCAGGCAGTCGATCCCCTCGTGGATGGCCCTGTGAAGGTTGGAAAGTTCATTGTTAACGTAAATCCTGAGTGCCTGGAAGGTGCGCGTCGCGGGATGAATTTTCCTGTGCCGGGCAGACCCGGGCAATGCGCCGGCGACGATGGCGGCCAATTCCGTCGTTGTCCGAATCGGGGCGTCTTTCCGTTTCGCTGCAATCGCCCGGGCTATCCGACCTGCCATGATTTCTTCTCCGTACCGTCTTATGATGTCCTTCAATTCCCTTTCGGAACAGGAATGAAGAACATCATAGGCGCTTCGACCGGATTGCGGGTCCATGCGCATGTCAAGAGGCGCCTCATGAAGGAAGCTGAACCCCCTTTCCGCTGTGTCCAACTGATGGGAAGAAACCCCAAGATCCAGTAAAATACCGTCGACTTCAGAGATCTTTTCGCCTGCAAGCACGGCTCGAATATCGGCATAGTTCGCCTTGACAAGCCGCTTTCGCCGGCCAAAGGCCTCCAGGCGTTTCCCTGCGGCCTCCAGGGCCTGGCCGTCGACATCCATCCCGAGAAGAAATCCAGCGGGGGCCGATCGTTCCAGGATGAGCGCGGCGTGCCCTCCCCCGCCAACCGTTCCGTCAACGTAAATACCGCCGCTATGGCAATTCAGTGAAGCAACGGCTTCTTCAAGAAGCACAGGCTCATGATAGGAATCCCCCTCGGCCGGCATTCTCAGAGCCCGAGTTCCGTCATGTAATCCCCGAAACCATCGAGATTCCCCGATGTATCCTGACAATCCTTCTCATAGAGGTCCCGATTCCAGATTTCGATAACCCGCAGCATGCCGGCAAGGACGATCTCTTTTTCCAGGCTTGCATAGGCGCGAAGGCTTGGGGGAATCAGGACCCGCCCCTGGTTGTCGATGGTGCAGCTGACGGCGCCCGCCATGAAAAAACGCTGAAAAGACCGGCTTCTTTTGTCGAGCAGGGGGGCCTGCCGGATTTTGTCTTCGAGAAGCGACCACTCCTTTTCAGGAAAAACCATGAGATAACCGTCCCATTTCGCAATGATCAGGCGATTGTCATAGTAAGCAGCCAGAACCTCACGGAATTTAGCCGGAAAAATGATACGCCCCTTGTCATCAATGGTATGGGAATATTCTCCCCGAAAGCCAGCCATCCCACCCCTCACATCCACTTTAAACCACTTTACTCCACTAGGCTGCAAATATAAAGAGGGGATTCCTGTTTGTCAAGGAAAAATCACGCGTCTTTTTCCTTTGCAAGTCGGTATCTTAGAATAGCATCATTGTGTTCTTTCAGAGTCTTGGAAAACTGGTGGGATCCGTTGCCCTTGGACACGAAATAAAGATACTCCACCCTGGCGGGATTCAGCACAGCCAGGAAAGAGTCCTTGCCCGGATTCGCGATGGGACCCGGTGGAAGACCTTCTATGCGGTAGGTATTGTGGGAGGTTGGCATCGACAAATGACGACGCGTGATTTTTCCTTCGAAAGGCGCCATGTGGTAAACGGCTGTGGGATCGCTTTGAAGACGCATGCCTATTTTCAATCTGTTGAAAAAAACCGCTGCGATGAGAGGTTTTTCCGCACGATGGCCCGTTTCCTTGCCGATCAGAGAAGCCAGCGTGACAAATTCGTTCAAGGTCAGCCCCATCGCTCCGGCCTTATCGATCATTCCGGGATCGATGACGCTCCAGAATTGTTCCACCATGCGGCGAATCAGCTGTTCCGGGGTGATGACGTCGTCGAAAAAATAGGTATCCGGATAGAGGTAACCCTCGGCGCTGCCTTCTTCAATCCCCAGGCTCCGCAAAAACGTCCGGTCCGTTGCCAGGGACAGAAATTTTTTTTCATCAACAAGATGCAGCCTGGCCAAATGGGCGGCCAGCTCCCTCAAATTCATATCCTCGGGAACGGTAATTCTGCAGACATCGGTTTCACCCCGTGAAAGTTTGTTTACAATGGCCAGCGGGGTCATCTTCCCGGAGAAGGTATATTCTCCCGATCTCAGATGTCTTGCGGCACCCTTCGTCAGAACCAGGACGCAGAAAAAGGGGGTGTTGCGAACCAGCCCCTCCTTCTGCAGCTTGTCCACCACCTCGAAAAATCCTGTTCCCGGAAGAATTCTCACCTTTTTCACTGGAAGAACCGGGTCTACCGGCCGGTCGATATAAAGGAGAAACCAGCCCGCCGTCAAATAAGCCACGATCAGCAGGAGCCGCGTCAGCAGGACGTTTTTCTTACTTCTTTTTTTTCTTTTCATGAGCCCTTTTCAACTTCGGTATCCGGTGATCTTTTTTCTTTTGAAAAGGCGTCCAGGTAAGACTGGAGGATCAGGCTAGCCGCCAGGCTGTCAACCACGGCTTTTCGCTTTTTAGGGGGAACCCCGGACCGGAAAAGGATTTCTTCCGCCTCCTTCGTCGTCAGGGTTTCATCCCATAACACGACCGGGATGCCCAGGGAGGCCTCCAGACGGTGGGCAAAGCGTGCAACCTTTTCGCACTGGATCCCCTCCGTTCCATCAAGCCGAAGGGGATAACCGATGACGATTGTCTCCACTCCATATGTCGTGACAAGAGCGGCAACGGACTCCACATCCCTTCGCCAGGATTTGTGGAGGATCGTTGTCAGAGACTGGGCCGTCAATCCAAGTTCATCGCAGAGGGCGACGCCGATCCGCTTCTCCCCATAATCAAGGCCCAGGATGCGCATATCAGGACAGACTCCTTTTTTTAAGGGGACTGCTTAACAATACCCTCCTCCCTTTGCAACAGAAAAAAACAGTTCCTGTGCGTTCAACACGCTTGAATCGTGATCATTTCTCGGTTGTTTCCGGGATTAAAGGCTTCATCGGTCTTGAAAACTACGTGGTTATGGTTTAGAGTGACGTTTAACCTTTATCGGCTTCACCATTCAGGAGGATGCACATGACTGAAATCGTAGCGATTCACGCAAGAGAGATACTGGATTCGAGAGGAAATCCCACCGTTGAAGCAGAGGTTTCCCTGCTTTCAGGAATAACCGGCCGCGCATCGGTCCCCTCCGGTGCGTCGACGGGAGAACATGAAATGCTGGAATTAAGGGACGGGGATTCCAGGCGTTATCTGGGAAAAGGCGTCACACAGGCGATCCAAAACGTCATTGAAAAGATCGCCCCGGAAATCGTCGGGAGGGATTGCCTCAATCAAAGGGAAATCGATTATGCAATGGTTGCCCTGGATGGTACGGAAAACAAAGGGTCCCTCGGCGCCAATGCCATCCTGAGCGTATCACTGGCGTGCGCCAAGGCGGCGGCGGCGGCCACGGAGCTTCCCCTTTACCGATACCTCGGCGGCGTCCAGGCCAAGGACATTCCCGTTCCCATGATGAACATCATCAATGGGGGTCAGCATGCCGACAACAATGTCGACATCCAGGAGTTTATGATCATGCCCGCAGGAGCGCCGACGTTCCGCGAAGGCCTGCGCATGAGTGCGGAAGTTTTCCACAGGCTCAAGACCGTCCTGAAAGGCAAGGGATACAACACGGCTGTTGGAGACGAGGGGGGATTCGCCCCCAACCTGAAATCCAATGAGGAAGCCCTCGCCGTGATCATTGAAGCGATCGTCCTGGCGGGCTATGAGCCGGGGAAAGACATCTTCATCGCCCTGGATGCCGCTGCCAGTTCCTTCTATAAAGACGGGAAATATCTGCTGGCCGCGGAGAAAAACCCGGAAAAAACCGCAGAGGAGATGATCCGCTTCTATGAAGACCTGGTAAACCGCTACCCGATCATCTCCCTGGAAGACGGCCTGGCTGAAGACGACTGGGAGGGCTGGAAATCTCTCACAGAGGCCCTGGGGTCCCGGATACAGATTGTCGGAGACGACCTCTTCGTTACCAACAGGAAACGTCTCGAGATGGGCATTTCCAGGGGCATTGCCAACTCCATCCTGATCAAGCTGAATCAGATCGGCTCCTTGACGGAAACCCTGGAAACGATTCAGACAGCCAAAGAAGCCGGCTATACGAACATCGTCTCCCATCGTTCCGGAGAAACGGAAGACAGTTTCATGGCGGATGTCGCCGTCGCAACGAACTGCGGCCAGATCAAGAGCGGCTCCCTGTCCCGCAGCGAGCGTCTGGCCAAGTACAATCAACTGCTGCGCATCGAAGAGGAACTGGGAAGCTACGCCGTTTACCGCGGGAAGGCCACTTTTTATTCCATCAGGTAAGGTGCCTTTCCGCACAGAACGGGCGAATCGTATACGCATGCGGCAACGTCGGGCATTTATTGAACCCTGAATTCGGGATGCTTCCAGTTCAGGGTTCGTCTTTTTCATTACCGTCGCCGGAGCCTGCGACCGCACCTTCGCTTCTCTGAGTGCACCGAAAATGCCCCGAAGCGGCAGGGCATTCCCTAACCGCATTTCCTTCAGCGTCATCGTCAACAGGTCCAGGTTTCCCAGGATCAGGGAAGAAGAAGATCGGGAAAGGACTCCGGGGGGGCGAACGTTCGCAGGCCAGACTCGGGGAAGGTGGAGTGAGGTTGGAGCGCCGCCTTCCGCCAGGGATTGAAAATATCTTGACGGGCTGCAGAGTTTCCTTTAGGGTTAACCTTTCTTATCATCCATTGAACGTGATGCGCAGGCGGATAACATCCACAGGACGCTGAAGGCAATGCGAAAATCATCTGAGGAAAGGGAATTTTGTGGATAAATTTACTCAAGTACCGCTGAATAAAATTGAATTCAATCAGAACAACCTCTACCGGGAAGACTCCTTCACGGATATGCAGGTCGGTTCGATCCGCGTGCTCATCCCCGTAAAACCGGACGGCTCGGAGGATTCTTCCAGAGCGGCCCTCTTCATCGGTCAGGCCCAGGTCATGTCTCCACAGGGCCCCCTGCCTCTTCAGGGCCCTATTGAGGCAAAATCCCTGAGCGAAGCCATGGATAAATTCCCGCAGGCCATGGAGCAGGCGCTGAAACAAATGCTCTCCGAGGTCAGAGAGTATCAGCGTCAGCAGGAATCAGGGCTCATCCTGCCTGGCAAATGATTCCAGCAGAAGGAGCCAAGGGGGATGCTCTGTACCGCGACGGGCGTCCCTATTGTCCAGCCCCCTGGAACTCCTCGGGAAACCGCCTCCTCATGTAATGCTCCACATAATCGCGTATTTCCGTCGCGGAATTGAATGCAAGGACTTTATTCAACAGTTCGCGGGATTCCTGCAGGGTGGCATTCTGGATGATCTTCTTCATCCGGGGAATCCCCAGGGGATTCATGCTCAGCTCATCCAGTTCAAGGCCAAGAAGAATCAGCGCGTAGAGGGGTTCCCCCGCCATCTCGCCGCACATCGCCACGCGGATGCCGTTTCGGTGCCCGGCGGCTGTAATCTGTGCGATGAGCCTTAACACGGCAGGATGAAGGGGCTCGTAGAGGTAAGCGACCCGCTCGTTGATCCGGTCGATCGCCAGGACATACTGGATCAGATCATTGGTGCCGATGCTGAAAAAATCCACTTCCTTCGCCAATTCTTCCGCAACGATGCCCGCGGAAGGCACTTCAATCATCACCCCGATTTCAATATCGCGGCCGATGGGAACATGTTCTTCAATCAGGTCCCCTTTGACGATATCGAAGATGCGCTTGGCTTCATGGATCTCCTCGATGCCGGAAACCATGGGGAACATGACCCGGAGCTTGCCGAAGGCGCCGGCGCGGATAATGGCCCGCAACTGCACCTTGAACTGCTCGACTTCCTTCAGACAGAAACGTATGGCCCGCAGTCCGAGCTGAGGGTTCATTTCTTTGGCCAGTTTCGGATCGGAGGTAAACTTATCGCCACCCAGATCGAAGGTCCGAATCGTCGACCAGGCCAGTCCCTCGATTCCGACGACCTGACGGTAATGGGCAAAATGCTCCTCCTCTGTCGGCAGACGATCCCGGTTGATATAGATGAATTCCGTCCGATAAAGGCCGATTCCTTCTGCGCCATGAAGAACCGCTGAAGGGATTTCTTCAATAAATTCTATGTTGCAGCCGATATCAACGCGGCAGCGATCTTTCGTCATGGCCGGAAGCCGGGCATATTTCAGGAAATCTTCCTGAACGAGCTCATAATGCTTCTTCTTCTCCTGGTAACGCCTGGCCACTTCCGGATCGGGATTAACGATAATCAGCCCCGATGTTCCATCAATAATCAAGTCGTCATTGGTTTTAACGACGCGCGTGATGTTCTGCAGACCCACAATGGCCGGAATTTCAATCGAACGGGCGACAATGGCGGTGTGGGATGTTTTGCCACCCATATCCGTGGCGAATCCCAGGACCTTGTGAACCATCATCTGGGCCGTATCAGCCGGAGAAAGATCCGAAGCCACAACAATAACCTCTTCCCGGATTTCGGAAAAGGGCGTTCTCTTTTCTCCCGAAAGATTGCGGAGGATTCGCTTTCCCACATACTGGATGTCACTGAATCGACTGCGGATATATTCATCCTCCACCCGGTCGAACAATTCCCGGTATTGATCCAGGGTCATTCGGACGGCCCATTCGGCATTGACGCACGATTCCTTGATATGCCCGACGGTGTGGCGGATGAACGCCTGATCCCGTAACAGCATAAGATGGACATCAATAATATACAGGGGCTCGGAACCGATCTTGCCATGAATGCCATCCTTGATGGCACGGAGCTCCCTCTCGGACTCCTTTAAAGCGGCTTCAAAGCGCTTGATTTCCTGAGGGATCAGGGATGTGTCACTCAGTTTGTACAAGGAAAGATCACTTCCCAGCGGATCAAAGAGGAAAGCCTTCCCACAGGCGATCCCCGGGGAAACACCGATCCCTTTCAACACGAACGTCTTTTTAACATCGTCCGTTATGCTCATGATTCACCAAATTTATCCTCAAAAAGCCCTTCGAGACTTTCTATGGCCTGAAGGGCATCGGCACCTTCCGCCCGGACCGTCACCCGGCTTCCTTGAGGACAGGCCAGGGTCAGGATGCCCAGGAGACTTTTTCCATTAACCTCCCGACCATCTCTTTCCAGAACAATTTTTGACTTAAATCCTCTGGCGGCACTTACAAGTTTTGCCGCAGCGCGGGCATGAAGACCCAGTTTATTTTTCAGTTCAAACGTCCGAATTTCAGTCATTTTACTGTGCACAGAAGGAAAACGATCACCACCATCCCGTACAGAATGTGCGCGGGAGACACCCCCTTCTTGACGGCCCAGAAGCACAAGAGGATACAGAAAAGCACCCCGATTTTCATGCCGATCCGCACCAGGGGAACAAGGGAAACCGCAACGTCTTTCGAGGCGATGAATGCCGCCAGAAGGGCAAGAAAGGACAGGGAAATCCAGCGGATCTTCCTTGCCTTCCCGAGAAGGTCCAAGCGCCGCACAAAATCGATCCCCATTTTACCCAATCGGTAGCCCTCGGTAAATCCCTTCCATCGCACCCATAAAGCCACCGAATTGTACATGCAGAAGGCAATCAGAGGCGCGGCAACAGATTCATGAACGGCCAGCAGCACGCCGGCCAAGGCGGACAGCGGACGATACGCTCCCCAGAAAAATGAATCCCCTATAGCCGCGTAGGGTCCGCAAAGGGCGTTTTTCAAGGTGCCGGCATCTTCATTTTGGATGGATTGCTTCTTCAGGTTTTCCTCTTCAATGTGAACAACCGAGCCAAGAATGGGGCCGGTCATATAAGGATGGCTGTTAAACAATTGCAGGTGCCGCACCAGCAACTCCTGCGTGCGCCCCCGATCACGGTTCAGCAACCGGATAAAAGGAATCAGGGCATAGACAAAACCCAGATTTTGCATTCTCCAGAAATTAAAGGACGCCTGGATCAAGAGGGACCGCAAAAAAATTGAAACCAGCCGGGAAGATTTCATCACAAAGATCCCTTAATTTCCGCAACACAGCTTGCTAGCACGAAACTGCCATGAAGTCAATGAATTCGGCTGAGGCTTACAAAAATTTTCTTCCGGGAAAGGACTCGCCAAGTTTTGCTTGACAGGCCCCGATTGTTCTGTTAGTGATCACGCCCTTGGATATTAAATAAAGCTCAAGAGGTAAGAGAAATGCTTTGTTCAACAATCAAACCGGGAACCGACTGCGGATTCATGACCAAAAAAGGGTGCAGCTATGCCGGCGGTTCCTGCAAACCCGTTATCGACAGTTGCCTCGGATGCAATAAGATCGTTGAATTTGAAAGTGGAAACTACTGCAAACTCTATCCCGAGCCTGCCATCAAATGGCTCAAGGGAAAATGTCCCAGCGCTTCCCATGTCAAGCTCGAAATCAAGGAAGTCCAGGCGATCAACCCGCTGAAGGCCTCCAAGCGGGCTTCCAAGAAAAAATAATCTCTTGATTGATCGGCCGGTGAAAAATCCGGCCATAGTCAACAATAAAGCCCTTTGAAAACACAGCCTGGTCCCGCCGGGTTCCGCATTTTTCAAAGGGCTGAGGAAAAAATCGTTCGACAGGCGCGGTGTGCGCCTCGACATCCTGTATGAAGATGCCTCACTGTGGCACGGTGAGGGAAAAAATCTGTTTTATTATTCTTTGAGCCACTCCCGAAGTTGTGTCAATCCCGTCTTGATTTCCGCCAGCTTCCGAGCCGTATCCGTTTCGCCGGCTTGAGCCTCGCGTCCCCGCTTCCGCAGAAGAAGCTGTCTTTTCGCACCTTTTATCGTAAAGAACTCTTCGTAGAGGAGGGTCTTGATCGTCATCAGTTCTTGAACATCCTGTCTCCGGTACAGCCTTTGATCGGCTTTTGTCCGAACCGGCCGCACGGACTTGAATTCCGATTCCCAGTAGCGGAGGACAGAAGGCTCAACCCCAAGAATTCGGCTCACTTCGCTGATGCGGAAATATGCTTTTTCCGGGGGAAGGACATCGTTCATTATGAATTTTGTCGCTGATCCCGATCTTCAGAAATCAGATAAAAAAATGATGTTTTCAGTTCCCCTGCCTCAACACCTGAATGAACGGTGAGTTGAATCGAAAAGGCCTGCCCGGCTTTCCGAAGTTAAGGCATACCATTTTTCCTGAAGACTTCAATCGTTGAGCGCTTTCCTGAGGACCTGGCTGGATTTGAAAGTCAAAACCCTGCGTTCTGAGATGGAAATTTCATCTCCGGTCTGCGGGTTTCTTCCTCTTCGCGATTTTTTCTCTTTAACGACAAAATTACCGAAACCGGATATCTTGATCTTTTCACCCCGCCCGAGACTTTCCTTAATGATATCAAAAACAGACTCGACGATGCGGGCCGAGTCTTTTTTGGAAAAACCCAATTTTTCATATACATTCTGAATGATATCTATCTTAGTCATTTGAGACCTCCTTGAAATGGTACAGATGCTCTGGCGCCAATCATCTGATCTGAGCTCCCGTCCGGTCAACGATCCGTTGAACGATCGTTGAGTGAACCCGGTTCACCGTATCATCCGTTAATGTCGCAGTAAAGGACCGGTACGTAAACCTCAACCCCAGACTCTTCTTTCCTTCAGGAATGCCAGCACCGGCATATACATCAAAAATACGGACTCTTTCAAGCAAATCTTCACCTGTTGAAAGGGCCATATCCAGCATGTCACCCACTTCCATGGTCGAATCGATGACGAAGGCAACATCCCTCGAGCTCTCCGGATAACGTGAAAACTCCCTGTAGGTGACACTCTGTGGAACCTCCCCGGAGATGGCATCTACATCCAATTCAAAAACCAGGGCGCGGTTCTTCAAATCCATGCGGGAAAGCACATCCGGATGAACCTCCCCCATGAACCCTATGGATTTTTCACCGAGAAAAATTCCACAGGCCCTGCCCGGATGGAGGAAGGTCTCGAGCGCCTTTGAACGGAACTGAACCCCCTTCAGCCCCAAGCTGTCGGTCAGGCTCTCAACGCAGCCTTTCAAATCGTAGAAATCGACACCCGGCTCTCCCAAAGACCACAACTCATTATCCCGCATGCCTGTCATAAGACACCCCAACCGCTTCTTCTCCGTGGGCAGTTCTCCAGGCTTCCCCTGCAGAAAGATTTTGCCGAACTCAAAAATCTTCAGATTATAATCCCCGGCATTGACATTTTCGCGCATCACCTTAAGCAGGCCGTAAATCAAGGTGGTCCGCATGACCGACTGCTCTTCCGTCAGCGGATTTGAAATCGAAACGACCTTCCTGCGCTCATCCTCAACATTCAGCGCCAGGATATCAGCGGCATCTGGAGAAATAAAGCTGTAGGTAATGACTTCAGATAATCCATTGCTTGTCAGGTGGTTCCGAATCTTTTCCTCGAGGACTCTTCTTAAACTCCTGTGAGCCGGAACCATCCCCGCGAGAGGGAGCGTCACCGGGATATGATGGTAGCCATGGATTCTTGCGATTTCTTCCACGAGATCAATCTCGCGGGTAATATCGACTCTGAAGGAGGGGGGCTTGACCAGATATTCCTCTTCTCCGCCCTCTTTCCGGCTGACTTCCATACCCAGATTTTCCAGGATTTTCGCCATGTCCGCCGCAGGGATCTTCGTTCCCAGAACAGCATTGGCTCTACCGCAGCGCAGGGAAATTTCCTCAACGGTCTTTACCTGCCTCGGATGTTCGTCAATCCTTCCCCTGCAGATCGACCCTCCAGAGAGCTGGGCGGTCAATTGGGCGGCCCTGTCCAGCGCCCGAACAAGGCCTTCCGGATCAATCCCGCGCTCGAAGCGAAAGGCCGCATCCGTACTCATGCCCAAATCCCTGGCTGAGCGCCGGATGGAGGAGGGCGTAAAGTAGGCGCTTTCCAGGAGGATATCCCGTGTATCCGGCTTTATTTCCGAATTGAATCCCCCCATGATGCCGGCAATAGCCACCGGTTTGACGCCGTCACAGATCATCAGGGTGTCGGCCTTGAGAATACGCTCCTTTTCGTCGAGGGAGACGAATCGCTCTCCCTGCGTTGACCGCCGGACCACGATACGGTTCTCCTCCAGAAAACGGTAGTCAAAGGCATGAAGGGGCTGCCCCAGTTCCATCATGACAAAGTTCGTCACATCGACGACATTGCTGATGGAACGAAGCCCGACGGCTTCAAGGCGCAACCGCATCCACAGGGGGGAAGGCCCCACCGTTACATTCCGGACCATGCGCGCCGTATAACGCGGGCAGAGATCGGGATCAAGGATTTGCACCGAAGCAAGCCCCTGGATGTCTTCATCCCTTTCCTGGAAGCGGATCTCCGGCAGACGGACCGTCCGGCCGGTGAGAGCGGCTATTTCCCGGGCGATGCCGATCATGGAGAGGCAGTCGGAACGGTTTGGCGTGATTCCGATGTCAAAGACCGTATCCTTCAAGTCGAGGACCTCGGCAAGGTCGCCTCCCAGGGGAAGATCGGGAGACAGGATCATGATGCCTGTCGCATCTTCACCGATGGCCAATTCCTCCTCGGAGCAGAGCATCCCATCCGAGTACTCGCCACGCAGCTTTGAACGCTTTATGGTATAACCTCCCGGAATGGTCGCACCCACCCTGGCCAGGGGCACAACATCACCCTCGTGGATATTGTCCGCTCCACAGACGATGGGCAGGGTTTCAGCTCCCGTTGTCACGTCACACAGGTGAAGTTTGTCGGCGTTGGGATGGGGGCGGATTGACAGAATCTTCGCCACCACGACATGAGTAAAGGAGGGTCCAACTTCCCGCACCGCATCAACTTCGAGGCCGGTCATGGTCAGACAGTCCGCAACCTCGGCGGGCGTCAGATCAATGTCCACATAGTCTTTAAGCCATCTTAAACTTACTTGCATAATGATCTTTTACTCACGAATGAGATACCACCCTGTTATTAAAACTGCTGAAGAAACCGCCATTCGTTCTCAAAGAAAAGGCGGATGTCGGTAATCCCGTATTTGAGCATGGCAATACGCTCCACTCCCAGGCCGAAGGCAAACCCTGTAAACTCTTCCGGATCATAACCGACATTCTCAAAAACGGCAGGATCTACCATGCCCGACCCGAGGATTTCCAGCCAGCCGCTCTGCCCGCATATGCGGCAGCCGCTGCCTTTGCACATGACGCACCGGATATCCACCTCTGCGCTGGGCTCCGTAAAGGGAAAATAGCTGGGCCGGAAGCGGATCACCGTTTCCTCCCCGAAGATCTGCTTGAGAAACGCGTCGAGAATGCCCTTGAGGTCGCCGAAAGTGACGCCCCTGTCGACCAGCAGGCCCTCAACCTGATGAAACATCGGCGTATGGGAAACGTCGGAATCCGGGCGATACACGCGCCCTGGAGAAATGATTCTCACCGGGGGCGCCTGCTTCTCCATGATCCGAATCTGAACGGGAGAGGTATGGGTACGCAGCACGACCGTTTCCTCGATATAAAACGTGTCCTGCATGTCCCTGGCGGGGTGATCCTTGGGGATGTTCAGAGCCTCGAAATTGTAATAATCCTTTTCAATCTCCGGCCCGTCAACAATGGAAAAACCGATTCCTGAAAATATGGCACAAATTTCTTCGAGAACCTGTGTAACCGGATGGATCCGGCCATAGCCGCTGCGCCTGCCGGGCAGCGTGACATCAATCGCCTCTCTGCGAAGGGCGTCCTCCCTTTTCAGAGCGGCCAGGGCCCCCTGGGCTTCTTCAAAGCTTGAAGCCAGGATGTCCTTGATCTCGTTTGCCCGCTTCCCGTAAAGCTGCTTCTCCTCGATGCTTAATTGGCCTAAATTGCGCAGATACTGGGTCAGCAGTCCCTTTCTTCCCAGGAATTTGACCCTTACGGCAGACAGATCCGCTTCGGCTTTCGCCGCCTTTATCTCAGTCTCCGCCTCCTTCCGCAGTTTCTCCAGATCTTCAATCATGAAACAGGCTCACGCTTTGCGAGAAGAACGATTTCCGAAAACCCGCGGGGGTCATTAATGGCGATATCGGCCAGCACTTTTCGGTCAATCTCTACATTGGCCTTTCTCAAGCCGTCCATGAGCCGGCTGTAGGTCAGACCCTGTGCGCGCGAAGCGGCATTGATTCTGGCAATCCATAGCTTCCTGAATTCCCTCTTCCGTACCCTGCGATCCCGAAAGGCATAACTCAAAGCCCGGTCCACGGCTTCCGTCGCCGTCCGCAGCAACCGGCTCCTCGCACCAAAGAACCCTTTGGCTAATTTGAAAATCTTTCTTCTCTTTTTCTTGGCGGTAACACTTCTTTTAACCCTAGGCATGATCCTAAGCCTCCTATGTGTAATTCCACTCCCTGTTCCTCGGCTCCGAAAAGACGGCGCCTCCTACAGATAGGGAATCAGTCGTTTAATCTGCCTTTCATCCCTTTTGTCAAGAATGGCGGATTTTCTCAGGTTTCTTTTACGCTTTGTCGTTTTTGTCGTCAGAATGTGGCTGGCATTGGCATGGTGCCTCCGGACTTTTCCGCTGCCGGTCAGTTTAAAGCGCTTCGCAGCGCCACGGTGTGTTTTTAGTTTCGGCATTCTTCTCCCCTTGGTCTCCAAGCTGCCCGCAGAGGCAGTTCAGTCTGTTAGAATATCGTACAATCAAATAAAACACGGCAAACAGGATTCCCTGCCCCTAAATCCCGGAAAGGAACGAAAACCCCGCTATGTCATGATCCGCTATTTCTTAGGGGATAAAACCATCACCATACTTCTGCCTTCCAGTTTCGGCTGTTGATCTATGGTGCAGCTGTCACCCAATACACTTTTTATCTCTTCCAGGAGCCTACGCCCGATCTCCGTAAAGGCGATTTCCCTTCCCCGGAACAGGACGCTCACTTTTACCTTGTCATGCTGTTCAAGAAACTTTTTGATATGCTTGACCTTGACTTGAAGATCGTGCTCCTCAGTTTTCGGTCTCAGCCGAATCTCCTTTACCTGGATGGTGCTCTGGCTTTTCTTGGCCGTCTGAAGCTTCTTGCTCTGCTGGTACCTGAACTTTCCGTAATCCATGATCCGGCAGACAGGCGGCGCGGAAGTGGCGGCGACTTCCACCAGATCCAATCCCTCTTTCCTCGCTTCAGCCAGCGCCTCAGCCAGGGTCAATATCCCCAACTGCTCTCCCGTATGGCCGATCACCCTGACCGCGGGCACCTTGATCTCAGTATTGATCTTCAGATCCTTAGCTATTGGACACCTCCTGCATCGTTAAAAGAATATACCTGGATTTCCTTCCCCTGCCGCTGAAGCATGGCGCTTCCGTCCGCATTACAAATACCGCCTGCACCTATCCTGCACAAGCTCAATAAAGGAAGAAACCGGCATGGCTCCCAGATTGTCCCCGCCACGCTCTCGGGGCGCGACCTGCCCCGACGCCATTTCCTTGTCGCCGATCACCAGCATGTACGGTATTTTCTGGGTCTGAGCTTCTCGAATCTTATAACCCAGCTTCTCGTTTCGAAAGTCTGACTCCACGCGAATCCCGGCTTCCAGAAGCTGCGAACAGACCGTTTCTCCATACGGGATGTGCCGGTCCGTGACCGTAACGAGAACGGCCTGCACCGGAGACAGCCAAAGGGGAAAGGCCCCGCCGTAATGCTCGATCAGAATTCCCATGAACCGCTCAATCGCACCGAGAATAACGCGATGAAGCATCACAGGCCGATGTTTTTCGCCATCCGCCCCGACATACGTGAGATCAAACCTCTCCGGCAGGGTAAAGTCGCATTGGATAGTCGCACACTGCCACTTTCGCTTCAGCGCGTCCTTGAGCTTGAAATCAATCTTGGGGCCGTAAAACGCGCCGTCGCCTTCGTTGATATCATAGCTCATGGCGTTGTCCTTTAGGGCGTTCTCCAGAGCGGAAGTCGCCAAGTCCCAGTCCTCGTCGGTCCCTATGGAGTTTCCCGGCCGGGTGCTCAATTCGACTTCATATTCGAACCCGAAGATTTTCATGGCATAGCCGACAAAATCCGCGATGGCCCGGATTTCCGAATTCAGCTGTTCCGGGGTGCAAAGGATGTGGGCGTCATCCTGGGTAAACTGCCGCGCACGCATCAGGCCGTGCAGAACCCCCGTCTTTTCATGCCGGTGGACTGTGCCAAGCTCAAAGTAGCGAAGGGGAAGATCCCGATAGCTCCGCATCTTGGATTTGTAAATCAGCATATGGGAAAGGCAGTTCATCGGCTTGATCCCGTAGGATTGCCCTTCCACTTCGGTGAAATACATGTTTTCCCGATAGTGATCGAAGTGGCCGGATTTCTTCCAGAGATCCACCTTCAGAATCTGAGGCCCCATGACCATGCCATACCCGCGCTTCAAATGTTCCTTCCTCTCCCAATCCTCTATCAGGGTGCGCAGCATGGTCCCCTTGGGATGGAAGATGATCAGCCCGGCTCCCGCCTCTTCGCTGACCTGGAAAAGATCGAGATCCCTTCCCAGCTTGCGGTGGTCCCGCTTTTTGGCCTCTTCGATAATCCGGAGATACTCCTCCAGATCCTTCCGCGTGGCGAAACCGGTTCCATAGATACGCTGGAGCATCTTGTTCCGCTCGTCTCCGCGCCAGTATGCGCCGGCGACGTTGAGAAGCTTGAAGGCACGGATCATGGACGTCGAGGGGATGTGAGGCCCCCGGCAGAGATCGGTGTAGCCGCCCTGCCTGTAAAGGCTGACGGTTTTCACCTCTTCGGGCAGATCCTTTAACAGCTCGACCTTGTAAGACTCGCCCTTGCCCTGGAAAAAGGATATGGCCTCCCCGCGGGAAACCTCTTCCCGCATAAACGGAAGATCTTCCTTTATAATTTCCTGCATCCGGGTTTCTATTTTTTCGAGATCCTCCAGGGTGAAGGTGTTGTCATATTCAAAATCGTAATAAAAGCCGTCTTCAATGGCCGGACCGATACTGACCAGCACCCCGGGGAAAATATCCTGAACGGCCTGAGCCATCACATGAGATATGCTGTGCCGAAGAATTTCCAGACCTTCACGGGACGCGACATCGACCAGTTCCAGTGTTCCGTCCTCGGTGAGCGAGCGGTTCATGTCAATGAGGCCCCTGTTGAATCTGGCCGCTACGGTCACAGCAAGCACTCTCGGATCCAAGGAAGATACGACTTCCTTTACGGTGACTCCTTCCGGATAAGCCCGCTTTGATCCATCGGGTAAAACAATCTTGATTTCCTTCATAATCCCAATATTAACATCCAGGTTAAGGACTCTTTAATTCCCTTTATTAAAGAAAGGGCATCAGCGCGTTATCTTTGCGGATGCCCTTTCCCAACAGATCATATCTTCTTGAGTCGGTGAGACGAATCGCTCTGCAGGCTTGCATTGTAAAAAATGGTAGGCACGCAGGGATTTGAACCCTGGACATCCACCGCGTCAGGATGGCGCTCTCCCCCTGAGCTACGTGCCTTCACGCTTATCTTACCGCCAAACAGGGCGTAATACCTAACAACAAATCGGTCTCTTGTCAAGGCAAAAACTAAACTCCTTTGCTTTTTCCCGCCTTCTTCCCATCCCTCGGGAAGAGAACCCGGGAAAAGATTTCTCGGCCTGCCATCTGACAGGTTTACCCGTTCAGTATCCCGCACACAAAGCCCGTTGCAAAAGGCCCTACTGCAGAGAATTGATTAAGCGAATGCCACGGATCAAATAGACAATTCCGGATAGAATCGTCACCAGGGCGGTTACCCAGTACATCAGATACATTCCGCTGTATTCCCCTCCGCCGGCCAGGCCATGGACCATCAACACCATCAGCACCGTCAGAAGTTGTAACATGGTGGTGACCTTGCTGATGAAGGCGGGGCGGATTTCAACGGATATGGACATAAAGGACAGAACCGCAATGCCGAGCAAAATGATGCAATCCCTGCTGATGACGACGACGGTGAGCCACCCGGGAAGAATTCCCAGGATGGCGAGCGTCAAAAAACTGCTGGTTAACAGGGCTTTATCGGCAATGGGATCCAGATAGGCCCCCAGCTTCGTCTGCTGCTTCAGAGTGCGCGCCAGAAATCCGTCCAGCCCGTCGGACAGACCGGAAACGGCAAATACGATGAGGGCCTTGAAATACGAGCCTTCCATCAGAAAGATGACCAACACGGGGGTGAGAATAATGCGCAGCAGAGTTAAAATATTAGGTATATTCATTCGAGGATCGGCGATTCCCCCGTTGCAGAAATCGGTAAAGAATGGCCCCTTTCAATTTCCGTCAGGAATGATAAAGAACCCGATGGGATTTCCGATAGAAAATCCGCTTTAATATTGATCCGGAAGCCCATCACCTTCCATCACAAAGCCGTCCGTCCGCCAATTCACCCAAGAACCTCGGAACTGTCAGGGATTCCCTTCATCGCCTGATCAACCAGTTCCTGAATCGCGTCTTCATAGACCTGGGCGCCCTTTAACCGAAGGGAATCCTTTGACAGGCCATAGGTTCTCTTGATGGTGCTGTAGGAACTCCGCCAGAGCAACTGGCCGCTTCTGGCGCTCCGCAATTCAAAAACAGCGGAAACGGACAGAGGCGAATAGAGCCAATAATAATGGGTCCGGCTTTCCTGCAGGTCGCAATAAAGAACGGCGTCAACCTGCATCTGCCTTCCCAGTTCCCGGGAACATTCCGCTTTATCCTGTATCTCCGGCTCCTTAACCTGTTCGCCGTTCAATGTCTCATCAACAAACTGGGCCATAATTTTGGGATATCCCTTGAAGTAAAGGGCGTTCTGGATCTTTTCCCTCAAAAGCCGGGCGGCCTGCTGATCAGAAGTCTCATTGAAAACGGGGAACACGGCAATCCGATGAACCTCTTCCCTGTTGCCGTCTTTCAACACAGCGGCCGATTTTGCCGGGCCACACCCCGAAAGAATCAGCACGGTCACCAACAGCACGGAAAAGATAACATTTCTGCTTCGGTATATCATACTATACAGCCTCCTCCTCAGAATCCTGTTTCAATTTTTCGATTTCTTCTCTAATGACTCTTTCCGCAATGACCGGAATCATTTCCCGGGCCATTTTTTCAACGGTTTCCGTAATCAGTCTCCCCACTTCTTCCTGCGAAAGGCCATGGGGCTGATCCAGGATCGGCTTTTCTTCTATGGCATCGACGAGATCATGGATGATATCTGCCGGCGGTGGTTCCTTTTCATAGCCTCTGCCATCGATCACCAGGACCTCATGAGGCTCCCTGTTCCGCAAAATATCCGGCTCCTCGACAACATCGTTGAGATCATAAATTTTTGTCCGGGAGTCCTCAACGATCTCGTTAAGATCATAAATCCTGTCCCCAGGCCCCGGCAGATGCTGTTTCATCGTGCCTTTATTTATGGCGAATTCCCCGCCCCTGCTGAATTCCGGAACCTCTGAATCTCCGCTCATCCCTTTACTCTCCGGTTTTTATGATCGCTGACCCTGCAATTCTTCCGTATGCCCTTCTCTGGTTAAAACCCGAATTCTTCAGGAAATTATCATAGATATCCACTTAGTTCAATACATTATCGCTGAAGCCCCCAATTTCCATCCTTCCGGGAACCGCGAAGGAAACGCCTCAGCGATCAGGTCCGGGATTTTCAGAAATGACGGCAATCACAATTGCATAAACCCGCTTCCTGGATATTCCCGTTTCTTCGACGATCCGGTCCACGACATCCCGATCGGACAAACCGGTTTCCTCCCGATGCCGGAAATAGAGGCTTCGAACGTCTTCGTCAGACCAGGCCCTGGACTCCGGCTCCCGCCCCGCGATGACCAGTGTGATTTCCCCTTTGATCCGCCTGTCGCGCAGGCCGGCCAGAAGGTCCTGCAGCCTGCCCCGTGAAATCTCCTCATGAAGCTTTGTCAGCTCTCGCGCAATCACGATCTCCCGGTTGCCGAAAGCAGAACCGATGTCTTCCAGGGAAGCCGGCAATCGGTGGGGAGCTTCATAGAAAATCATTGTCCGTGATTCATTGTGTAACGAAGCCAGCAACTCCCTCCGCCTGTTTCCCCTGGCAGGCAGGAACCCCATGAAAACAAAGGAATCCATTGGAATACCGGAAACGCACAGGGCCGCGATACAGGCGGACGCCCCCGGGATGGGAATCACCTGGATGCCGCATTCCAGGGCCTGGCGAATCAATACAAAACCCGGATCGGAGATCCCGGGGGTTCCCGCGTCAGAGACGTAGGCCACATCATGGCCTTCCTTGAGCCGATCCATCAACGTCCGGCTCCTTTTGAATTCATTGTGCTCATAAAGGCTGATCAGGGGCGTGCTGATCGAATAAGCTTCAAAGAGCGTGCGGGTTCTCCGGGTGTCCTCGGCGGCAACCAGAGAGACCCCCTTGAGAACCCGGATCGCCCGGAGGGTGATATCCTCCAGATTGCCGATCGGTGTCGCCACAACGAAAAGTTTTCCTGATTCTTGCATACTTTATTCCCTTTTAAGATATTCCCGATGAGACAGGTTCATCCCATGATCGCTCGGATACAACATCAAGGCGGCAGACGGGTCGATGAAAGTCTCAACACTGGCACGATATTTGACATAAAAAAGATTTTACATTTTGGTGCTGATGCTATAAGGATATCGGCGTAAAATCAAGCGTCCCGAACAGCTTCTGAAGAGTCTTGAACACAAATCAACGGAAACATCCCTGCAGGCATCGTCATGCGCATATTGATTACCGGTGGAGCCGGCTTTCTTGGGTCCCATCTCTGCGAGCGGCTGCTCGCTGAGGGTCATGATATCCTCTGCCTGGACAATTTTTTCACCGGCAGCAAGGACAACATCCTTCACATGGTCAGCAATCCCCGATTCGAGCTGATCCGTCACGACATCACCCTGCCCATCTACCTGGAGGTGGACCAGATTTACAATCTCGCTTGTCCGGCTTCTCCCGTTCATTATCAGCACAACCCCATTAAAACCATCAAAACCAACGTCATGGGCGCCATCAACGCCCTGGGGATCGCCAAGCGGGTTAAAGCCAGAATTCTTCAGGCGTCCACGTCGGAGGTCTACGGTGATCCGGAGGTCCATCCCCAGCATGAAGCATACTGGGGGCGGGTCAACCCCATCGGGATACGCAGCTGTTACGATGAAGGGAAAAGGGCCGCGGAATGCCTGATGATGGACTACCGCCGCCAGAATGGCGTGGATGCGAAGATCGCCAGGATTTTCAACACCTATGGCCCCCGCATGGCCTTGAATGACGGCCGTGTCGTCAGCAATTTCATGATTCAGGCCCTCACAGGAAGGGACATCACCATTTATGGCGACGGTTCGCAGACCCGGTCATTCTGTTATGTCGATGACCTGGTCGAAGGCCTGATCCGGTTGATGAACACACCGCCGGAAATCTCAGGACCGGTCAACCTGGGCAACCCGGTGGAATTCACCATTCTCGAGCTTGCCGAAAAAATTCTCGCCATGACGGCCTCATCTTCCCGGATTCTTTTTTTGCCCCTGCCTCAGGACGATCCCATCCAACGGAAGCCGGAGATTTCTCTCGCCAGGAGGATTCTGAACTGGCAGCCGGGCACTTCGCTTGAAAAGGGATTGGAACTTGCGATATCCTATTTCCGGAACAGGCTGGGTTGAACCCCGTTGACGGAATCTCCTCAACTCATTCCAAGGATGGAGTCTTATGACATTTGAAAAGCATATCCTCTGCATCGGCGCCGGTTACGTCGGCGGCCCCACCATGGCCATGATTGCCCACCAGTGCCCGCAGTACAGAGTGACGATTGTGGACATCAACCCCGACCGCATCGCCCAGTGGAATTCCGATGTCCTGCCGATCTATGAACCGGGCCTCGATGAGCTCGTCAAGGCCACCCGGAACCGCAACCTCTTTTTCAGTACGAACATCGAACATGGCATCCAGGAAAACGAGATCATCTTCGTCAGCGTCAACACGCCCACCAAGACCTTCGGAACGGGAGCCGGCATGGCTGCGGATCTTCAGTACTGGGAGAAGACGGCCCGCCAGATCCTGGAACACTCCACTTCGCCGAAAATCGTCGTTGAAAAAAGCACCCTCCCGGTCCGCACCGCCCAGGCCATGGAGCGCATCCTCAACACATCGCAAAACCATGTCCGGTTTGACGTCCTTTCCAACCCGGAATTTCTTGCCGAAGGAACGGCCATCAATGATTTGAAAAACCCGGATCGGGTTCTCATCGGTTCCCGGGAGACGGAAGAGGGGTTGAAAGCAAGAAACACGCTGGTTGAAATTTATGCAAACTGGGTCCCCCGGGAGAAGATTCTCACCACCAACATCTGGAGCAGTGAGCTTTCGAAGCTGGTATCCAACGCCTTTCTGGCCCAGCGGGTTTCCTCCATCAATGCCATCTCCGCCCTCTGTGAAAAGACGGAGGCCGACATATCCGAAGTGGCAAGGGCCATCGGGACGGACAGCCGCATCGGCTCCCGCTTTCTGAATGCCAGCATCGGTTTCGGGGGCTCCTGCTTCAAGAAGGATATTCTCAACCTGGTCTATCTCTGCCGATACTACGGCCTCGAGGACGTGGCCGATTACTGGGAAGGCGTCATAAAAATCAACGGCTACCAGCAGGAACGGTTTGTCAGGAACATGCTGACCGCCATGTTCAACACCTTGTCAGGCAAGCGGATCTGCCTTTTCGGGTTCGCTTTCAAGGCCAACACGGGCGATACGCGGGAAAGCCCGGCCATTTACGTCGCCCGCCGGCTTCTGGAAGAACAGGCCGAGGTCGTGATCACGGATCCCAAAGCCCTTGATAACGCCAGAATCGATCTGGCCGACGCCCGGGGCACGGTCCATTTTGTGGATGATCCCTACGAGGCTGCCAGGGGATGCCATGCCATCGCGATCATGACCGAGTGGGCGCTCTACGGCGAACTCGATTATGCTCGGCTTTACCGTCAGGCGGAGAAGCCAGCCTTTATTTTTGACGGCCGGAATATTCTGGACCCCCGACGCTGTTTTGAGCTGGGCTTCAATGTCTTTTCCATCGGGAAGCGACCCCTGACCCATTTCTAGCCTCTCAGACCCGAGGCGGCTCCCCCGGGGATCGCTCCCCCCGGGTCTCTGCCAGCCGGGATTGCGCAAACGCCAGGGCACCGGCAAAATCGCGGATTTCCCCGTTCAGGCACCGGTCACGGATTTCCTTCAGGCAGGCGCCCAGCTCCCGGTTTCCGGAAAACCCGATAGCCAGAAGATCCCGGCCCGAAATCGGCGGTCTGTAGTTCCGCCACGTTGTCACGTAGGTGGAAAAGATCTTTTTGAAGCTGGCAGATTTGGATCGCGACATGGCGTACAGAATTTCTTCCAGGGACGCTTTTTCCAGGATGTCGACCGCCTGCGACGGCAGAATGTCAGGCAGGGACGCCATTCTTCGCATGATTTCCCGAACCTTCTCCCGTGAGGAAAGGAGGATTTCGGCATCTTCTCTCCTCAATCCGAAGGCATCCCCGAGAGCGACGACGGTTTGAGGATCCATGGACTCCGTCATCGCCAGAAAGTAGAGGAACCAGACCCGGACTTTTTCGCGGGTGTAGAGAAGGCGGAACCACAGGAGCGTTTCTCGAACCGCATGGAAGGCCTCCCGCATCGGCTCATCGAAAATCAGGTCCGGATGGATCGCCTCAAGCACCTTCAATTCCCGGAGCCGGTCCATGCAGCGGATCGGATCCTCTTCCTGGAGGATCTGCCTCATTTCATGAAAGATTCTTCTTCCCGGGATATTCCGGAGGAAACCGGCGTGAACGGCAGAGGAAACCAGGGAGATCGTCTGCTTGCCCAGGGAAAAGCCGCGACGCTTCTCAAATCGAACGGCCCGGAGAATCCGGGAAGGATCCTCGACAAAGCTCAGGGAGTGCAGGACCCGGATCTTCTTTTCCCGAATATCCCGCTGGGCGCCGAAGTAATCGATCAGCTCGCCAAACCGTTGGGGATTCAAGGCCACGGCCATGGTGTTGATCGTAAAGTCCCGCCGGGAAAGATCCAGTTTCAGATTGGATTCCTCCACCTCGGGAAATGCGCCGGGCATCCGGTAATATTCCAGCCTTGCCGTGGCCACGTCAATTCTCACCCCCCCGGGAAGGCGGATCACGGCCGTCTTGTACTTTTCATGTGGAGAGACCTTGGCGCCGAAAGCGTTTCCCAGAACCCTGGCGAACACCACGCCGTCCCCTTCCACCACCAGGTCCACATCCAGATTATCGACCCTCATCACCATGTCCCGGACAATCCCTCCCACAAGAAAAAGATGGAATCCCATGGTCTCGGCCAGCTCTCCCGCCTTTTTCAGCAGTTCATAGATATTCTCCGGCATTCTTTCCCGGAGAAGGTACCGTACGGATTTTCCTGGAACCCCTGCCGATGAGCCCTGCTCAATCTTTGTCATCCGCTCGTGGAGGATCCTCATCAGGTCCGTACGGGTGATGACTCCCACGGCCTTGCGGTCCTCAACGACCGGAACCAGTCGCTGATTCCCGTCAATCACGAGGCTGCGGATCTCTCCCACGGAAGCCTCCGGGCGAACGGTCCGGACATCCCGGATCATGTAGTCCCTGACCTTTGCCGCCCCCAGATCATGGCCTTGGGCACGGCTGACCACCTGGCGCGTCACGATCCCGCGGATCCGTTCATCGGAAGATTTCACGATCAGGGCGTTGATATGGTATTTGTTCAGGAGTTCGCTTGCCCTGTTGATGCTTTCGTCGAGATCGATCCCTTTGACCGGGAAGGTCATGATCTCCCGGGCGGAGAGGAGGGGCCTCGTTTCCGCCCGGATATGCCGAATCAATGACGTCTCCGCCTGATGAAGATTCAGGTCTCGCAGGGAAGCCGCCGCCGCCGACGCATGGCCGCCACCGCCGAAGAACGCGGCGACCTGCGCCGCATTGAGCTGCGGTTGGGAGCTCCGGGCCACCAGATAGATGCGATCGCCCATCTGCCCCAGTGCGAACAGGGCATCCGCGGCATACATGGCCCTCAATTTGTGGACCAGGATGGCAAAGTCTTCCACGTAACCTGGTGAAGAGGCCTTCGAAACAAGGACATGGAGGCCGTTGACCTCCAGCGTGCGGATGTTTTTGATCAGCTGGTCCAGCACATCCACCTGCTCCGCACTGAGCTCCCGGTAAATCGTCCGTGCGACCTGATCCATATCCGCCCCCCAGGTCATCAGGGCCGCCAGCGCCAGGCAATCATCCGGCGTCGTGGAGGGGAAAAGAAGAGATCCCGTATCCTCATAGAGGCCCATGGCCATGACCGTGGCAATCTCAGGGGGAGGCCGCAGCCCCCGCTCATTGAGAACCTTGACCATGAGGGCCACCGTTGAGCCCAGTTCCTCGCAGTACTCCAGATCCCCGGCAATGTCATCGGGCGACGAGCCATGGTGATCATAAAGGATAACCGTCAATCCCTCCCGGCCCAGAAGTTGGGAAAACCTGCCGATCCGGGATGCCTGCCTTGTGTCCACCACGATCATTCTCGATACGGCATCCAGATCGAGCTGCCGGGTCTTCACCATGTCCTCACGAACCAGGGATGGAGCATCCAGTAGATAATCGCGGACACTCTTCTCCTGTGAACCGGGAAAGACGATCAGGGCATCGGGATACAGAATCTTCGCCGCTAGCATGGATCCCAGGGCATCAAAATCCGTCTGAATATGAGAGGTAATGATATCCATGAAGTGTCAGTTCCTCCCGCCGGATGATTGCCCTGTCTGCCTTCCGCTGACGCGCTCCACCGGATTGCCCGCCGCTACCAGATCGATCACCGTCACTTCCGGAGGGCTGAGAAAGCGGATGGGCGGCCCCCAGGTTCCCGTTCCCCGGCTCACATGAAGGCGGGAAATGTCGGATAGGCGGAAGGAGCCCGAGTGGAAGGGGAAATACCACCGGGTGATGAGGCTGAAGGGGAAGATCTGACCCTTATGGGTATGGCCGGACAGCTGAAGATCAAACCGGTCCACGGCATGTTTGTCCACCAGGGGCAGATGCTTCAACAGGAGGGTAAAATGCTGCACCGGCATCGTGTTCAGCAGCTCCCCTTCCTCAACCGGGCGATGCCCTTCCACCGCCCGTCCGGTCGGATCGTCGATCCCCACGATATTGATCAATCCGGCAACCGTCACCCCCTCTCCCCGAAGCATCTGAAACCCCGCCTTGCGGGTGAATTCCGACGCCTGCGCAATCCCGGCGTAGAATTCATGATTGCCCGTTACCGCGTACTTGCCCAGACGCGGCCGGAGTTCCTGGAAAAGGGGAAGAACCTTCTCTATGCTGTTGATCTGTCCGTCCACAAGATCTCCGGTGGAAAGGAGAAGATCCGGCCCCGCCTCCTGAATGACCCGGACCATCCTGGAGACAAACCCGGGACCGTTCATCAGGCCGATGTGGATGTCGGAAATCTGGACAAGCCGCAGGCGGCCTGTTTCCGGGGGGATCTTGTCCGTTTGTATGGTCAGCGACTCGATCCGTATGTTGCGGGCGTCAAACCAGCCGTAAACGAAGATTCCCAAAGCCAGGAACAAGGGGAGGAAGAAGGCAAACCGGGCTGACAACAGAAAGGGAACGGCTTCCATTCTCCAGACCAACCCCGAAAGGAAAACAAGAAGGCGGCAGAGGTCGAAGGCCAGGGCAAAAGCAGCAAAGAGGAACAGTATCCCCATCCAGGCATAACCCGCATGGGACAAGATCCGGGCGGTCCACTCCAGACCGTGCCGTTCCGAAATCCGGATCAGGGCCGGGGCGACAATCATCAAGGCCATGACCGCCGCCACAAGCACGGAGATCACGGGCCCCGGGAAAAAGGCCGATCGGATCTTCCAGAAGGCGTACCCGTGAAGGCCGCCGTAAAGCAGGAAGAACATCAGCAGAAATCGAAACATACTTTTAAAATTTGACCTTCGGTGCCGCCTTGGCCGCCCCGGGCGCCTCGAAAAAGGCCGCCGTCTGAAAGCCGGACGCCGCAGCCACAAGGCTGTTGGGAAAGCGACGGACGGCCACGTTGTAGTGTTTAACCGCTTCGTTATAACGGCGCCTTTCCACGGCTATGCGATTTTCCGTACCGGCCAGTTCATCCTGAAGGCGGAGAAAGTTCACATTGGACTTGAGATCGGGATATTGCTCCACCACCACCAGAAGCCGGCTCAAGGCTCCCGAAAGTTCGTTGTTGGCCTCGATCTTTTCCGGAACCGTTGCAGCCCCTCCGACACGGGCCCGGGCATTGGTCACTTCGATCAGGACCTCCTTTTCCTGATTGGCATATCCCTTCACTGCTTCAACGAGGTTCGGGATCAGGTCATATCGGCGCTGAAGCTGGTTCTCCACCTGGGCCCAGGAGCTGTTCATGGATTCGTCCAACGTAACAAAATTATTGTATATCCCCTTGACAAAGGAATACAGAGAAAAAAGGACAACCACCGCGACCGCCGCGCCGACAAGAAAATTTCTCCCGCCTGCCGTCATACCTCCACCTCCCCGCGTCATCTGTTGTTGTTCCTGACCCTCCATCAGCCTGAACAATGGACATGAAAGGCCTGAATCCTTGTACCGGAACGGTCAGATTCAGGCGGGAAATCGCACATTTTGGATCCCCGGCCCTGAAGGCGGATCACGCCTCTTCGGCCAGCACACACAACCTGGAAATCTGCTTCATAAGCTCATTCAACAGGCTTCCCAATACAACGGCACTGTGGCTGTCTTCCCCGTCCCGGATTTCCGCAGCCCTCAGGAAGGGTCCCAGATCAAGGGAGAAGGCCGAGGCCATGGCCTTGATCACATCCCGCCTCAAGGAAGGAATCTCCCGCCCCTTGAGATACAGAAAGGCGCCGAAAAGAGCCGTGAAAGCGGTCAGAGATCTTGCAACAAGATCCCTCATCGCGGATTGGCGCCCCTCCGATTCCAGGTAGCCTTTCCTCAGAAGAAACAGCTTTCCCTTCAGCTCCCGTTCAAGCTGCAGGCGCAATGCCCCGGAATCGATGGCAAGAGACTGCAGGACATCCTGGCCATATACCAGGCGATAGTTCTTCTTCATATTCAGAAATTCAACGGGATAGGAATCCAGGGAGGAGCTCAGATCGCTCCGGGTCAAAATCAGGGGTGCAGCCACCCTCCTGCGTCTCCATTTCCCGGCGACCGGGACCGCCCTCTCCAGGCGCTCCACGCCTGCATCATCCACAATCAGCAGAAAGTTCAAGTCCGATTTTCCCGGTCGGTAATCTCCCGTGCAGCCGCTGCCGTAGAGGATCACGGACGTCAGCCCCTCTCCGAAAACCTGTCGATAGTCCGCCGTCATTTCGGGAAAGATTTCCTCGGGATTGTTCGGAATCTTCACCATGCTTCTATTCCCCTTAAAAATGACGGCCGGCGCCGCCTCCGCCGCTGCTGCCTCCCCCGAACCCGCCGAACCCACCCCCGAAGCTCTCAAAGCCCTCAAAATCCCCGTCACCGCCAGCTCTCCGGCGGGCACCGCTGAACAAAAGAGGATCGATTTCACGCCCCTTCCGGGTTCCCATCAGGAGGAGGAGAAGAAGAATGAACAGGATAAGAAACCATGATCCGGCCCCTCCGCTCCGCTGCCCAGCCGCGCGGCCCACAGGCCGCCCGGCTTCCGGTCGGTCTGTCAGTGTCACCCCGGCTTCTTCAGCCAGAACCCCGGAAATGGCTTCGACGGAGCTGGCAAGGCCACGGCTGTATTCCCCTCGCTTCAGATAGGGAAGAACCTTTTGATCCAGAATTTCCCCCACGCGCCCGTCGGGAAGGACCCCCTCCACACCGTAACCGGTTTCAATCCAGATCGTTCTCTCCTGCAGAACCAGGACAATCAACACCCCCCGGTCTTCCCCCCGCTTCCCTATCCCCCAGAAGGAGTAAAGACGATTGGCATACTCCTGGATGTCATGGCCCCCAATCGCCGAAAAGGTTGCTACAACCACGGCCGCCCCTGTTTTCTCAAGGACTTCCCGGGCAAGGGCCTCCGTCCGGGCAACATCTCCGGCGGACATCACTCCGGCAAAATCATTGACGGCTCCCCGCGGCGAGGGGATGGCATCCTGGGCCCCTGATGATCCGGAGATGAACAGAGCCGTCAGGATCGTCAACAGAACGACAGGGACATTCCTCGACCAATCCATCCGACTCGCCCGAACCACGCCTGGATTTTTCAAGGCCTTCCCGCCCTGGAAAAAAGAGGGATCAATAAACCATAACCTTCTAAAAATTAATGAGGAATATAATGTTCGATCGGCAGGCGTTGAAGACACGCGGCACGCCTGTGCCCTTTTCTTCAGATCGCTTCCATTCCGGTTATCTATTTTTCATCTCGGACATCAGGGAGTCGAAATGGGTGATGTCGATCACAGGGGAGGTTGTGAAGGAAATGCCTGTCAGCATGCTCAGTGCGGCAGACACCGCCAGGGCCTTCTCAATCGTAGGAAATTCAACGGTAAAGACCAGATCATGAATTCCCAAAACGGCATACATGGAAATCACCCGGCCTCCGTTATGTTCGATGATCTCTACGGACTTCCCGGTTCGCTCCGGCGACATCCCCTCCAAAGAATCCCGGCTGTATTTCCCGAACATCATGAATACGGGCATTTCAGCTCCCCCTTCCTCAATCGCCTGTAAAGATCTCTCCTCATCGGCCTGCTCTCCAGGATAGCGATCGGGCCGCAAAAATGGAAACAGGATTCCGCAACCATCTGCTTTTCCACGCAACAGTATAGGCATAAGGCTCCCGCGTGTCAATGAAAGACAGACTCCCGGGTGCAGGCGGAGCAAGGATGCAGCCGGATCCGAATTGCGGCGTCTGACCGCCCCTGCTGCCGGGTCAGAGCCTGGACGTGCCGGAGGACAGGGAAAAAAACGGCGCATGATTGGATGTAAACACGGGAGGATCCCGGAGGAGAATTTCCCGGATCGCCGGATGACGTTTGAATCTGCGGTCCAGAAAATGCCGGACGCGGAGTCGATCCCAGCCCAGGGGATGGATAAAATCGAGATACAGGGAAAGATCGCCGGCATAAAAAGTTCGAGTTTGCAGGGATGACACCTCCGCACTCCAGGCCGGCAGGTTAAAGACCGCCACATTCAGATAATCGATGCAGTGCGCGTGTTCGGCAACAAAGGCAAGCGTTTTCTCTGCCGATTCCCGGGATTCGGCCGGTGTTCCAAAAAGCAGATACACGTAAGAGGCAATCCCTGCTTTCTTCAGCGTTTTCAACACTTCCGAGGCCCTGGTCAGAGAGATACCCTTTGAAAGGGCATCCAGCACGTTCTGATCGCCGGATTCCAGCCCCAGTTTGAGCATGACGCAGCCGGAGCGTTTCAGTAAACGGCAGAACTCCGGATCTCCAAGATGCTCTTCAATTCTCGCAAAGCCATACCAGGGCGCTCCCGGCGGCGCCTCGATCACGGCATTGAGCAGAGCCGGACTGAGGGCGTTATCCAGGAGGTGGATCAGGGCCGGTCGGTACCTTTGAACCAGGACCTGGAGCTGAGAAACGGACCGGTCCGCGGGGATGGGCGTATAGGGTTGCCCTTCAGCCTTTTCGGGGCAGAAGGCGCAGCGTCGCCAGTAGCAGCCCCGGGAGGCGCTGTAGGGCAGAATAAAGCCGGGAGCCAGATACGGATTTTTCCACACATCCCCGTAATCGGGCAGACAGTCCTCATGGTCCAACCCGCTTCCCAGGAGTTCGAGAAGGGGCCCCTCGCCTGGTCCGACGATCATGTCGTCCACGAGTCCGGAAAAGGGGTTCCGCCAGTTGGGGGAACTCATCCAGGAGGTCACCAGCCCTCCTCCCAGAACGAGCTTCACGGAAGGGTATTCCCGCCGCAGGAACCCCATCATGGCAAAGGTGCAGAGCGCCTGGCTGAGAAAATTCAGTGAAAAGCCGATCATCGGGGGAGAAAGGGCTTCCAGCAGCCCCGACAATCGGCCGTGGAAGTAAGGATAAAAAGGATTGGCTTCCGGAAGTGATGCGGCGGCAAGCAGGTCGTCACTGCGAAGGGGCGAGAGGTCTTTCTCCTCATAGTTGGCCAGGGTCAGATGGGTGCCGGATTTTCTGCCCGTTGAGAATTCCAGGACTCGATTCAGATCACGGATCGACCGCTGGTAGCGATCGCGGTTTCGATAGCCCCCCCAATCACCAAGATCCTGAAGGTGATCCTGGAGGTGATTTCGAGCGCGGCGGGTCCAGGTATCCGAAGCAGCGCCTGTCACGGCCTTATCCGTCAGAAGATAGAGCAGTCCCTCCAGATTGGCATCCACCACGGTACAGGTCCGTCCGTGGCATCTCAGTGCGCCGGCAAGCTTCGCCAGGCCGGCAGGGGATTCACAGGGCTTGACAACAGGGGGGTGGATTAAAAGCATCGTGCCGCTTCTTCAAGAGAACCTTTGTTTTTCATGGTTTGAACGGGTGTTCCAAATAGAATCGACAGAAGGCCGCGATGACAAGGGCATGATTAATCTCGCCATCCCTGATCAGTCTGGGAATCTCCGATAGAGGCTTCAGGATGACCTCGATATCCTCCTCTTCATCCTGTTGCTGCACCCCGACAGGATAAACATCCTGGGCCAGAAACGTATGGCAGAGGTTGTTCTGGATGGCTGGATTGGGATAAACAGCCCCTAAAGGGGCGAGCACGCGTTCCGCATAACCCGTTTCCTCTCGGAGTTCCCGTCGCGCAGCTTCCTCCGGAGAATCGGAATCTTCCACAAGCCCGCCGGGAATTTCCAGGGTGACACTGCGTACTCCATGGCGGTACTGCCGGATCAGGACAACGTCGTTTTGGGATGTGATGGGAATAATATTGACCCAGGGAGACGCCTCCACCACAAAAAAGTCCGAGGGCCGGCCAGTCCGGGGAGAAACGGCACGATCCTTCCGCAGGGAAAAGAGCCGGCAGAAACGTTCCGGCTCACTTGATAACAGGGTCCAGTCTTTAAGGGGCATCGCTTATCTCACTCCTTTTCTTGCAGTCAACGAGCTTGAACTTGCCAAATTTTCTGGATTTCGTTTATCATGCATTCCAGATTATTTCAATTTTCCGTGGCGACAGAATAACAAGGATCCGGGGATGAGGGGGGTTGAGAATGGAGCAGAACAAATGGCGGGTTGTGTACGTGGCTTCAGGAATGACGAATGCCCATATTATAGAAGGACGCCTGAAAACAGAGGGGATTCCCACCCACCTCATTTATGAGACGGCTGGAATCCTTTATGCCACAAATCTGGACGGCCTCGGTGAGGTAAAAATCCTGGTTCCCGCTGAAGATCTGGAAAGAGCCCTTCATGCTCTGGATCAATCTTACGAGGATGATGACCTCCAGTGACCCCTTCCTGCTTCATCCCGATGGCAGCGCCCTGGAGGGCCTGGCTGCCCTTGGAATTGGCCCCCAGCGGTTCGCGGATCAAATCCTGGATGGTCCGGTAGGTAGCCTGAACGGAAAAGGAAAAGCCCAGGAAGGCCCCGAAGGGATTTTTTCTCATGGGAATATGCCGTTCGAGACCCGAAAGATACGTGTACCACTCCAATGGGAAAAAGAGGACGCTTCCCCAGTATATGGGAACTCCAGGCAGCAGGTTTCTGACCAGACGGACAAGCTGCAATCCTCCCAGAGGTTGAACGGGGCTTTCCCCCGTTGAGGAACAGAAAAATTCTCTGTGGCCGCCATGAGGATTCATGATGGCGTACCGGTTCCACGTCCCCAGAAAGACCCTGTCCCGTGAAACGCGGACCGCCTCGCTGACGGCTTTTTGGGGATCCTCTACGAATTCCAGCGAGGCAATCATGGTTACAATATCGAATTCATTGTCGGAAAATGGAAGGTCTTCAGCCCGCCCGGCATGAATATCCGCCCGATGCCCCAGCTTCCTTTGAGCAGCCTCAACTCTTTCACGGGACGGATCAATCCCTGTAACACTGCATCCCTGATTTCTGAAGAACATGAGATGTTCTCCCGTTCCGCATCCAACATCAAGGAGCCTTTCTCCAGCACGGGGGAAGACTAGATCACGGATCAATTCCTCCCTCCGGACTTGGACAAAGCTCTCCGCGAAAGATCTCTTTTCCTTGTCCAGGGAAGGATTTATACTCCCATGCACCGGCATACCTCTCCCCATCCCCTCGCTTTTCAGCCTGTTTGTGCCTTCCTCGCCGTTTCCATTTCTAACACACTTCCATTTTGCGGGCAAGAATTGATAAGTTGCGGAGGAAAAGGTGGAATTCTCCCTTGACAGGGTCATTTTTCTTTATTAGAAATTCTGCAATAAAAAGACTTCTCGTGAAGCTGGCCTTCGATCTTTTCTGATGTTTGCAGATTTTCTAAAGGATGTCTTGCCGCTCTATCCGGATTTTTCTGGCTTCTTCTAAACCTGCTATTCCACGGAACAGTATCTTCATACATTCTCCTGGTGCAAAGGCCTGAAAACTGCGAATCGATTTGTTTGTACCGGCATAATTTTTTCATTGAGAACGTCATCGCTTTAACGATACGACCGCAATAGGTTCATTTGACGGTTCATCATATTTGAAATACAGGGGGCAGGTCATGGAAAAGATGCCAATCACGAAATCGGGTTTCGAAAATCTCAAGAAAGAGCTTGAACATCTGAAGACGGTTCTGATTCCCGCCAACATAAAGGATATCGAAACGGCAAGAGGGCACGGAGATTTGTCAGAAAACGCCGAATACACGGCGGCCAAGGAAAAGCAGTCCTTTTTGCACGGAAAACTGCAGGAGATTGAAAACAATCTCGCCCTATCCAACATCATCGATCTGAGCAAGTTAAGCAACGACAAGGTTGTTTTCGGCGCTAAGGTTGTCATTGAAGAGATCAGTTCCGGAACACAGACAAATTATCAGCTTGTGGGTCCCTTCGAATCCAACATCAATGCAAACAAGATTTCTGTTACGTCTCCCATTGGAAAGGCCTTGATCGGCAAATCGATCGGCGACGAAGTGAAGGTTCAGACACCCGGAGGAACTCGCAATTTCGAGGTTGTGGATATTATGATTGACCCGTCCGAGTTTTAATGACCTGAACCGGAAAGGGTGCTTCTTTATCCAGCGAACCTCTTCAGCAGGGAATAAAAAGCCGGCACTGAGAAAAATCCTCACTGCCGGCTTTTATGTCCCGTCTATTCTGAACTTCAGACCTCAGGCCTTCTCCGATACACCGATCCGAGTGACAGCCCTCTGCAGAGCTATGCTGAGCATCTCGAATTCCAACTCATCCTTGGACAATTTGGTCAGTTTCTCCTCGGCACGCTCTTTGGCTCTCATTGCTCTTTCTCTGTTGATCGTTTCAGCACTTTCTGCCGTTTCAACGAGAACCGTTACTTTATTCGCTGTCACTTCCGTATAGCCCGTATTAACTGCGAAATATTGTTTCTTGCCTCCTACGGTAAAGCTTAACTCACCTATTTCTACAGAACTGAGCAACGTTTCGTGCCCTCTCAACACCCCGAATTCACCTTCCGTTCCAGGTATGGTGACTTCTTCAACCTCACCGCTGAAGGCCATTTTCTCCGGGGTGACGATCTCCAATAACAGTTCTTCGGCCATTGCTTTCCCCTGTCCTTATTGCTCCTGATATTTCTTCGCTTTTTCTACCGCCTCTTCAATTCCACCGACCATGTAGAAGGCCTGTTCGGGCAATTCGTCGTACTTGCCTTCGAGAATTTCCTTGAATCCTCTGACGGTATCAGGAACGGAAACGAACTTTCCATCGACTCCCGTAAACTGCGCGGCAACAAAGAACGGCTGAGAAAGGAATCTCTGAATTTTCCGCGCCCTGTTGACGGTCAGCTTATCTTCTTCAGACAGCTCGTCCATTCCGAGAATCGCGATGATATCCTGCAGATCCTTATACTTCTGCAGAGTCACCTGGACCTGTCGAGCTACCCGGTAATGCTCCTCACCCAGCACGATGGGATCGAGAATTCTCGATGTCGAATCCAGGGGATCCACTGCGGGATAGATTCCAAGCTCTGCAATGGGTCTGGACAAAACAACCGTTCCATCAAGGTGAGCAAAGGTCGTTGCCGGAGCAGGGTCGGTCAAGTCGTCCGCAGGGACATAGACGCACTGCACGGCCGTAATTGACCCTTTATCCGTCGAGGTAATCCGTTCCTGAAGCTCGCCAAGGTCCGTAGCCAGCGTCGGCTGGTAACCGACGGCGGAGGGCATTCTTCCCAGAAGGGCGGACACTTCAGCACCAGCCTGAGTAAACCTGAAGATGTTGTCGATAAAGAGGAGCACATCCTGCCCTTCTACATCGCGGAAATACTCTGCTGCAGCCAGTGCGGTCAGAGAGACTCTCGCCCGCGCTCCCGGAGGTTCCGTCATCTGGCCGTAAATCAGAGCCGCCTGCTTGATAACGCCGGACTCCAGCATCTCTCGATAGAGGTCGTTTCCCTCGCGGGTTCTCTCTCCGACGCCGGCAAACACGGAAATACCACCATGGTGCATGGCGATGTTATGAATCATTTCCATCATGACAACGGTCTTGCCGCATCCGGCTCCACCGAACAACCCCATCTTGCCGCCACGGGGAAATGGAACGAGCAAATCGATGACCTTGACTCCCGTTTCAAGAACGTGAACCGTTGTATCCTGCTCCGTAAACGAAGGGGACTCCCTGTGAATCGGCATGTGGTTCTTGGCTTCCACAGGCCCCAGTCCGTCGACCGGTCTGCCCACCACATTGAGGATCCTGCCGAGACATTCCTTTCCAACGGGCACCGTAATCGGTCCACCGGTGTCCTTTGCCGGCATCCCCCGGACCAGACCATCCGTAACGTCCATGGCGATACACCGCACGACGTTGTCGCCCAGATGCTGTGCGACTTCAACAACCAGATTATCCTCCTCGTCGTTGATGACGGGATTTGTTATGGTGATGGCATTCAAAATTGCCGGCAGCTGCCCCTCTTCGAATGCAACGTCAATGACCGGCCCAATCACCTGTATAATCTTACCAATATTCATGTTAGTCTCCTTTTCGCTACGGAAATCTTAGTCCTTCAATTATGATATCGGATGTTTCCTTCTCCGATTATTCCATAACTCTTCTTGAATATTTCTAAAGTTATCCTTTCGCCAAGGCTTCTGTTCCACCAACGATATCCATCAATTCCGCCGTGATCGCGGACTGCCTCACCTTGTTGTATTGCAGGGTCAGCGTTCTGATCATCTCGTCGCAGTTCCTCGTCGCGTTATCCATGGCTGCCATCCTGGCTCCATTTTCTCCGGCGGACGTCTCAAGGAGCGCCCTGAAAATGAGGACATGGAGATACATGGACAAAAGCTTCTCAATCAATACTTCTTCAGATGGCTCATAGACATAATCGATGGTTTTATCCGGGTCCATTTCGCCTTCCTGTCCGACGGAAGGCAGAGGCAGCAACCTGACAACAACGGGCCTCTGCATGGAGACATTCCGGAACTCGTTGTAAATAATGTAGAGCTCATCGAACTCCTCGTTTACAAAGGGCGTGATGACGTCATCCGATATCTCTACGGCCAGATTAATGTCGAATTTACCGAGGATATCCGTTTTCTCGTTGATGATGGGATATTTTCTTCTGAAGTAATCCCGGCTCTTCCTTCCCACGGGCGTCAGCTCCACAGAAAGTCCCGCCGCCATCTTTTCCTTTACAAATCGTTCGGATGATTTGATCAGATTGGTATTGAAACCGCCGCAAAGTCCCCTGTCGGAACTCATGCACAGGACCCTGATCTTCTTCGGCTCCCTTGCTGCAAGCAGCGGATGGGCCTCGGGGTTCACCCGAAGCGCAAGGCTGTCCAGCACCTCCATGAATTTCATGGCGTAGGGACGAAAGCTCTCCATCCTCGCCTGAGCCGCGCGGAACTTCGACGCAGCCACCATGTTCATGGCCCGGGTAATCTGTTTGGTTTTCTGTACCGCAGCTACTTTTCTTTTAATGTCCTTTAATGCGGCCATTAAAATTACTCCTTTATCTCTGGTTGTCGGCCTGATTCAAGCCTTAGCTTCCTGATTGATATCTAAAAAAATCATCTTTTTTTCAGACGAGAATGTTATCTCAGCCGGCTACAAACACGGAGTCGAAGGCGGTAAGGGCGTCCTTTAACTTCTGCTCCAGTTCGGGAGACAATACCTTCTGATCATCAATGTCCTTCATGACGGCTGCGTACTTGTTCTTCATGAACGCCAGCACCTGCGGCTCGTATTCCTTAATCTTATCCACGTCATACTTGTCAAGGAAACCGCGCGTACCCGCATAGAGAACCACGACTTCCTCAGCCAGGCTCATCGGCTGGAACTGCGGCTGCTTCAAAATTTCAACCAGACGGACTCCTCGATCGAGCTGTGCCTGGGTTGCCTTGTCCAGGTCGCTTCCAAACTGTGCAAAGGACGCCAGTTCGCGATACTGGGCGAGATCAAGTTTCAGCGTACCGGCGACCTGTTTCATGGCCTTTACCTGGGCAGCCCCGCCGACTCGTGAGACGGACAAGCCGACATTAATCGCAGGACGAATACCGGAGAAGAACAGGTTCGGCTCCAGGTAAACCTGGCCGTCCGTAATGGAGATGACGTTCGTGGGAATATAGGCCGACACGTCGCCCGCCTGGGTTTCGATGATGGGAAGTGCCGTGAGGGAACCGCCCCCCAGATCTGCGCTGACTCGAGCCGATCGTTCCAGAAGCCTTGAGTGGTTGTAAAAAATGTCTCCCGGATAGGCTTCGCGTCCAGGCGGCCTTCTCAGCAGCAGGGAAATCTGGCGGTAAGCCACGGCCTGTTTGGAAAGATCATCATAGATGATGAGGGCATCCTGGCCCCGATCACGGAAATATTCACCGATGCTGCATCCTCCATAAGCGGCGATGTACTGCAGGGTCGCCGGGTCACTGGCACAAGCGGCAACGACGCAGGTGTAAGACATCGCGTCGTGCTTCCTCAAGTTTTCGACGATCTGTGAAACCGTTGATTTCTTCTGGCCGATGGCAACATAAATGCATTTCACGCCCGTGTCCTTCTGGCGGATGATAGCATCAATTCCAATGGCCGTTTTGCCGATCTGGCGGTCACCAATGATCAGTTCCCGCTGCCCTCTACCAATGGGGGTCATGGCATCAATCGCTTTAAGGCCGGTGTACATCGGCTCATTGACGGGCTGACGCTTGATAACACCCGGGGCGATCATTTCGATTCTACTGAACTCCGTAGCTCCCAGCGGCCCTTTTCCATCAATGGGCTCTCCTGTCGCGTCGATGACTCTTCCCAGTACCGCTTCTCCAACGGGAATCTGGGCAATCTTTCCTGTCCGCTTGACAATGTCCCCTTCTTTGATGTGGGTCACTTCGCCGAGAACGGCCACACCGACATTGTCGGCTTCGAGGTTAAGAACCATTCCCATAATTCCGCCGGGAAATTCCAGCAGCTCCATGGCCATTGCATTCTCAACGCCGTATACTCTGGCAATACCATCTCCAACGGAAAGCACGGTACCTGTTTCGCTGACATCAAGCTTCCGTTCATAGTCCCGAATTTGTTTGGAAATAATCTGACTTATTTCCTCTGCCTTGATTGTATCCATGGTTTATACTGCCTCCCCCAAGAGATTCCTTATATTGTTCAATTGAGTCTTCATGCTTCCATCGTAGAGTGTATCCCCAACCCGAATGACAATTCCACCGAGCAGGGAACGATCTTCCTCAATGGTAACCTCTGTCTGCTTCCCGGTCATCTGCTCGAGACCCTTCTTGATCTCCGTTGTTGCTTCTTCCTTCAAAGGAAAGGCCGTCTTCACACTGACCCGAACTCTCTTCAAGACGTCATCCATGAGTTCACGGTAGTAATCCGCAATCTCGGCAAGCATACCTATTCTCTTCTTGTCCACGAGCAATTTCAAAAAGTTCGACGTCATTGCAGACATCTTTATCTTCTGAAGGATCGCTTCCACAACAGCCTTCTTCTCTGCCTGACCAAAGACCGGATTTGCGAGAAACTCTTTCAGATTCTTGTCTTCCTTAACGATCCGCGCGAAGCTGCTTAACTCACCATAGTACTGTTCGTAAAGCTTGTCCTCGCCGGCAATGTCAAAGAACGCCCTGGCATATCGCTTTGCAATACCGCTGTTGATCAATGTTTTCTCACCACCTTATCCAAGTAATCTTTAACCATGCTTTCATGATCTTCCGGAGTTATGGACCGCTTCAGAATATCTTCAGCCATCTGGACGGACAACTGAACGGCCTCCACTCTTAACTTGCTGCTGGCCTTCTTGTACTCCTGTTCGATTCGCGCCTGAGTGTCTTCCTTCATCTTCTCGGCAGCTTTCTTCGCGTCCTCCAGCATTCTTTCCTTTTCGGCCAATCCCTGGGATTTGATCATCTCATAAAGACCTTCGATTTCGCCGGTCGCCTTGTCCAGCTTTGCCGAATATTCCTCAAACTTCCGCTGAGCCTCTTCCTTGGCCAGTCTTGCCTCTTCCAGCACCGTTTTTATTTCTTCCCGTCTTCCGCCGAAGAAACTCTTAATTTTGCCAGCCAAGAGCCACCAGAGAAGCCCGACCAGAGCGAGGAAATTAAAGACCCGCCATCCGAAGTTGACCCAGTCTGGCCCCTCACCACCGTGTTCCCCGCCTCCCGAGGCCATCACGGCCGATGGCACCAGGACAACGAAAAGGAGGAAAGCCGGGATCAGCCAGAAACCATCCTTAGGGCAATGCAACCGCGTAAACCCTCTCATTTGATACTCCTTCCCATCACTTTTTCGGCAATTTCCGTTGCTATATTTTCCGACTGCTCACGCAGAATACGTCTTGCTTCATTGACTTCCTTCGATACTTTCGCTTCAAACTGCTCAACCATCTTGGGAATTTCCGCACGTGCAGCGTCAAGAACGCCTTTGGCCTCATCGGACCCCTGCCGGACGATCTCCTTCTTCTGTTCCAGGGCATCGTTTTTCGCCAGACGCAGCTTTTCTTCGTAACGGGCTTCTTTCTGCTCAATCGTAAGATTCAAATCCCGGATTTCCTGTTCCGCTCCCTCGATCTGCCCCTTCCTCTTCTCAAGAATCCCCATAACCGGCTTATAAAGCACGATATTCAGAATAAATATCAGCAAAAGAAAGTTCACAAGTTGTATCCAAAACGTATAATCGAGACCGATTGTCATGACGCATCCCTCTCTATCTAAAATTCAACTTCTGTTAATCTTGTTTCACGGCCATGAAAAAAATTGATAAAAAAAACCGAATGAACACTAACCCCTGTCCATCCGGTTGGGACATAACAAAACAGCGACTTCCGTGCGACCTTTCTTTGCTCGATCAGAAAACTGCTTCATATGGAAAAAAGCAAAACCCATGTGTTCATTAACTCCAAATATTATCAGTCGGCAGGCGTGTTTGCATTAACCATAACTAAAATAGAATGTCAAGAACTTTTGGATAGAAATAACGTCCTTTAAATGACGTGCCATCACGAGCATATCATCGGTTTCGAATAACATTGACCGCAACCTGATGATATCACCTGCGTCCACATTTCAGCTTCAAAGTAGCCATTTATTTCCCTGCGGCATCGGAGAGGAGCACGGAGGTTGAAAACGGATTTGCGCCGATTTGCTTCTCAAGGCTGAAGAATATATCTCCGCATACTGACGTTCAAGAGCAGCCCGATGCACGTAAGGAGCGAAACAACGGCAGAGCCCCCATAGCTGAGGAAAGGCAGGGGGATGCCGACAACCGGCATCATCCCCAAAACCATTCCGGTATTGATGAAGACTTCCCAGAACAGAAGCGAGGCCAGTCCGAAAGCGATCAGAGTTCCCAGAAAATCCCGGGAATGGAGGGCTATTTTCAAGCTCCAGAGGACCAGGGAGGTAAAAAGGAGAATGAGAATCCCGCCCCCCAGGAAGCCCCATTCCTCAGCGAATACGGAAAAGACAAAGTCCGTCTGCTGTTCGGGAAGGAACTGAAGCTGTGTCTGCGTCCCTTTCAGAAACCCCTTGCCCAGAATCCCCCCGGAGCCGATGGCGATCATGGACTGGATGATATGATAACCGGACCCCAGAGGATCGCGCTCAGGATTCAGGAACGTCAAAACCCTCTCCCGCTGATACTCCTTCATGAAAAACCAGCCCACCGGCATCATGAAAACAGCCAGCGTCAGAACATACAGCAGAGACTTCAGGCGTATTCCCACAAACAGAAACATGGATGCCGAAACGAAAAGCAGAATGAGCCCCGTTCCCAGATCGGGCTGCTCCAAAATCATGAGAAAGGGCACAAGAAGAAGCAAAAAGGGAATCCACAGTTCCCGTAGATAATACCCCTGCTCCAGCTTGTGCTCATCAAAATATTTCGCCAGGGCCAGGATCAGGGTCAATTTTACCAATTCAGAGGGTTGCAGCGAAAAGCTGCCCAGAGAAATCCAGCGCTGCGAGCCATGCGTTGCAAAGCCGTAGAAGAACACGATAACCAGGCAGAAAATCGCTATTCCGTGGAGAACATAAGCATACTGGCAGATGTACCGGTAATCGATGCAAAAGGCGATGCTCATGCAGAAAATGCCGATGAGCACCCACTGAAGCTGTCTGATATAAAAGGGATTCGCCTTTGCGCCTGCAAAGGAGTAGCTGGCGCTGAAAATATTCAACACCCCGATGGTGCAGAGAATGAGAACGAGAATGAGCAACGTCCAGTCAAAGTTCAGAATAAGGCGTCTGTCAAACCTCATCGGTCAGCCTCCGCGAAGATCGGCTCTTCGAAGGCCTCATCATTCATCCTGATTCCCACTGGCGCGTCTCCTTCTCCCCTCTCCCGATGTCGAGCGATTCCGGGATGCCTCCTCCAGTTTCTCCTCTTCCTCCGCAGGCATCTTATCGCCGTATTTCTTTTTCTTGTAATAGGCATCGATCACTTTCCGGGCAACGGGCGCCGCCGCCGATCCCCCGTGGCCGCCATGCTCGACAATGACCGCTACGGTGATCTCCGGATTGCGGCAGGGCGCGAAGCAGGTGAACAGGGCGTGGTCCTGGTAAATCCTTGCGGATTGCATGGCCCGTCGGGCCTTTTCGCTGGCCGGCAGTCCGACAACCTGGGCCGTCCCGGTTTTGCCGCAAACGTCCATTTCCGCACGTCGCAGTGCGCCGCCGGTCCCGCGCGGTTCGTTGACAACCCCCCACAGCCCCTGCTTCAACAGTGCAGTTGTTTTGCTGCTCATGGGAACGGTTTCCTGCTTTTCCGGCTTCATGCCCTTGATCAATCGTCCATCGGTTGCCTCGATTTTTTTGACGATCTGCGGCCGGTAAACCGTTCCGCCATTGGCCAAGGCACTGTAGGCCACGGCCAACTGGAGAGGCGTCACGGAGTTGAAGCCCTGTCCGATGGACACCGAAATGGTCTCCCCCGCCTGCCACGGCTTCTTGAATCTGGCAAGCTTCCATTCACTGGTGGGAATCACTCCAGCCTTTTCCCGGGGCAGGTCGATCCCGGTAACGGCGCCGAAGCCGAACTTTTTTGCATACCAGGCAATCCTGTCCACCCCGAGCTTTTTCCCCAGCACATAAAAATACACGTCACAGGATTCAACAATGGCCCGGTGAAGGTCCACCATCCCATGCCCGTGTTTCTGCCAGCAACGATAGGAACGGGTTCCGAAATCGAAGGAGCCGGTGCAGAGAATCGAGCTTTCCGGTGAAATCAGCCCCTCCTCCAGCGCGGCTGCCGCAACAATCAGCTTATAGGTCGAGCCGGGCGGATACTGTCCCGATATCGCCCGCTGCTCCATGGGGTGCTGCGGGTCGCGTGAGAGCAAGTTCCAGTTCTCCGTTGAAATCCCCCCGTTGAACAGGTTGGGGTCGAACCCGGGTGAACTCACCATGGCATAGATGGAACCGTCACGGGGATCCATCGCCACAACCGCACCCGACTTTCCGGCCATCGCCTTCCAGGCGACCTCCTGAAGATAGGCGTCAATGGTGAGGACAAGATTGCAGCCAGCTACAGGATTGATCCTTCCCAAGCTTCGAACGGCCTTGCCGAGAGCATTCACTTCAACCTGTTCCGCCCCGTTTTTCCCCCGGAGGTAGGCATCGTAATACCGTTCTATACCGGTCTTGCCCACCATGTCGCCCGGGCTGCGAGCCCCCTTGGACCGTTCCAGTTCATCCTGGCTGACCTCACTTACATACCCCACAATGTGCGCAATCATCTCTCCGGCCACGTATTTCCGGATGGGCACAACCTCAATCGCTACACCCGGCAGCTCCAGAGAATGGGTTTCGATCAGGGCTAGTTTCTCCCGGCTGATGTTTCTGTCAATTTTTGAAGGTATAAAAGGATGGGCCTTTGCAATCGAGGAAAACTCATCCGGGATCTTCCACGATCGTGACGCATAGAGCTCGGTAAGCTTGGAAATCACCTGCTTCTTGTCTTCCGGACGATTGGGGATATAAACCAGATCGAAGGATGTCTGGTTATCGACGAGGACATGACCGCCGTTATCCAGGATCATCCCCCGCAGGGGATTGATCTTGCGAAGTCTCACGCTGTTGCTTTCCGAGCGCTGCCGTAGCTCCGATCCCTTGATCACCTGAAGGTACCACAGCCTCAGAATGAGAAGGGACATGGCAATCAGCACAATGGCGAAAATCAGCCTGAACCGCTGCCGATAATCAGCGATTTCGTGACCTTTTATTCGACCTTTCAACCCGAACATTCAATATGTCTCCAAAGCGCCGGAAGGAGTTAAAGCATACCGGACTCACGAGGGTGACCACCAGGATCTGCGGAAGGAAAACGGTGTCAAATTTGTGGAATAAATCCAGGCCCTGGATATGTTTATAAAACAGCAGCACCACCCCGCATTCGAAAAGGGCGCAGGCGAACACGTAGGACAGGATGAATAATGCCCTTTCCGCATAGACCCTCAGCGACACCAGCATCGAGATAAAGAAGATCGACAGGTAGAGGATAATATGCAGACCGACGATCGTCCCTGTGATGACGTCCAGGAAAAACCCCAGGGCAAAACTCAACAGCCCCCCTTTCAGGACGTCCATATGGAATCCGGCATAAATCACCAGAATGAGGGAAATCTCGATACTGACCAGGTTGAGAAAGAGCAGTTCGAAAACGGTTGTTTGCAGGACAATAAATAAAAATGAAAAAAATGGCAAAAGGAGGTAGTGAATCAATCGTTCCTCCCCTTTTTGGGTGATGTGAGGACGAGGACTTCCTCGATCTTTGCAAAATTCACGGAGGGCAGCACCTCCACGGTCTGAAAGAGGCCGCTTTCTCCCCTGGCAACCCTGGAAACCGTTCCAAGCAGCCACGATTTCGGGAATACGCCGCAGATCCCGGAGGTAATGACGGCATCTCCCAAACGGACTTCTTCCAGTTTCGGGACATATTTGAGAAAGCAGCGGCTGCTTCCGTCGCCCGAAAGAATTCCCTGGCCGCGGCCCCCCTGAATAATCGAATCCACATTGCTGCTTTCATCGATGAGCAGCAGGACCCGGGAGACATGCCCGGAGGTCTCTATTACCCTTCCCACAACCCCACGGTCGGCAACCACCGGCATTCCCGTCTTGATACCGTGGATGCTTCCCTTGTCGATCATGATCGTCTGGTGCAGAGATTTCCGGTTTCGCCCTGTGACGGATGCCGCAACCGTTTCGTAGCTGATCGAATCGCTCAGGGAGAGCAGTTTTTTGAGTCTCTGAGCCTCCAGATAACCTTCCTGATGCTGCACCAGTTGCCGGGTCAGCAACGCGTTGTGCTGAACCAGGCGCATGTTTTCCCTTTCGAGCCCGATGAGGAAGAGATATCGCTTCCAGATGTTTTCAAGAGCTTCAACGGGGGTGTTGACGCCACGTTCCATGGTAGCGGCCAGGTCCAGAACGATCTTACGGACAGGACCCGGTTCCACGGAAGGATTCACAACATGGTAAGAAAGCATGACCAAGGAAATCACAACGAGTATGGTTGCTGCGATCAGGGACCGATGTTTCTTGAAAAACAGCATGTTGCGTATTGTCTCTATGTGAAGGAGGGACGCTTGGTTAAAGCTGTGGATGATCCGGAAAATCAGGCCTGTATTGCAACTTCCTTCAGCACATCCAGTTGATCAAGCGCCATACCGGCACCGATGGCCACCGTCGTCAGGGGATCGGACGCGATGGTGATGGGAAGACCCGTCTCTTCACGGATCAGGACATCAAGTTTTCTCAGGAGAGCGCCGCCTCCCGTCAGCACGATTCCCCGGTCGACAATGTCTCCGGCCAGTTCCGGCGGAGCATTCTCCAGGGCATCCTTTATGGTGTCCACAATCGTCCGGATCGGTTCCATGATCGCCTCTCGAATCTCTTCGGAATTGATTTCCACCGTTTTGGGAATCCCGGAAATCAGATCCCTTCCCTTTACGTCGACGGTACGGATTTCATCCTCGGGATATGCGCAGCCGATGGTCGTCTTGATGATCTCGCCGGTCCGTTCACCAATCAGCAGATTGTATTTTCTCTTGATAAAATTGACGATTTCCGCATCGATCCTGTCACCCGCCACCCGGACGGACTGAGAATACACGATGCCGGCCAGGGAAATGACAGCGACTTCCGTCGTTCCACCGCCTATGTCAACGATCATTGAACTGATGGGCTCTGAAACAGGCAGCCCCGCACCGATGGCAGCCGCCATCGGCTCCTCGATGAGATATATTTCACGAGCGCCCGCTGATTCCACCGTTTCCCGGACGGCCCGCCTTTCCACCTGCGTAATTCCCGAGGGAATGGACACGATGATCCGGGGCCTGACCAAGGCCCGGCGGTTGTGCACCCTGAGAATAAAATGACGCAGCATGGCTTCCGTAATGTCAAAATCGGCGATCACCCCTTCACGCATGGGCCGGATCGCCACAATGTTGCCCGGCGTCCTTCCCAGCATCTTCTTGGCCTCGGTGCCCACGGCGAGAACCTTCTTGACGCCCCGCGAATCCTTGTGAACAGCAACAACGGAGGGTTCACTCAAAACAATCCCCTTGTTCTTGACGTAAACAAGCGTATTGGCTGTTCCCAGGTCGATGGCCAGATCGTTGGAAAACTTCCCTAAGATGAAATCGAACAGCAATGTCCTTCCTCCTAATATTCCTGTGGATTCTCTGTAAGAAGGAGCGTACTTCCTTATTGCAGGCTGTTTCCTATATCTTATTTCATGACCCTAATCAATGCATTTTTCCAAAATCATATTGCATTTTACAGGTGACTATAATACAAGCGGCAGGGATTGATGCCACCTCATAGGAGAAAGCAATGCTCGAATTGATGCGGAAACATGCCAAAAACTGGCTGATGAAATTCCTACTCGGAATGATCGTCATTGTCTTTATTTTTTATTTCGGTACGCAAAGGGGAAACGAGCAGACCGAAACCGTCGCCATCGTCGACGGGAAGGAAATTGCGCTGGCCCAGGTTCAGAAAGAGTACAGCGAACTCGTGGAATTCTATCGCCGGCAGTACGGCAACGACCTGCCGGATGAACTTCTGAAAGGGCTTGACCTCAAACAGAGGGCGTTGAACAACCTCATCAGCCAGGCCATCCTCGTTGAGAAAGCCGACGGACTGGGCATTGCAGCCACCGGGGAGGAAGTTCGAAGCTTCATTATGGCCTACCCCGCTTTTCAACGAGGCGGCGCCTTTGATGAAGCGTTGTATCACCGGATGCTGCGTGTGAACAGGACGACCCCTGAGGTCTTTGAAGCAGAGCAGCAGAAAATGCTGTCCGCCTTCAAGCTGGAACAACTGATTACGGAAGCGGTCAAGGTTTCAGACGAGGAAATTTTCGATTTCTTCCGATTTCAGAATGAGCAGATCAATTTGAACTATCTGATGTTCAGCCCTGCCAGCTATAAAAGCTCCATTACTCCTTCGAGGAAGGAGCTCGAGGATTATCTGAAGGATCACGGAAGTGAATTCCGCGTTTCCGAACAGATACAGATCAAGGCGCTTTTCTTCCCGTGGAGGGATTATGCCGCGGCGGCCGGGATTTCTGAAGCGGAAATTGCCGATTACTATGAGCGCCACTCCTCCAATTTTGCAAAAAAAGGAGAAAAAGCCCCCCCCCTATCCGACGTGAGACCGCGCATCGTACAAGAACTGATGCAGATTTCCGGAATGGCGGCGGCGGAGGAGGCCGCCAGGACAGCTCACGACACGATCTACCAGCAGGAAAATTTTGACGCTTACGCAACCCAGAACAAGCTGAAAACCGTCACGACGGATTTCTTTACCATGGACGGCATTCCGGCTCCTTTCAGCAAGCTGGCGGGCTTTCCGCAGATGGTCATGGACCTGCAGAAAGGTGACCTCGGCAAGGTCCTGTCGAATGAAGAGGGATACGTTGTCATCCAGGTCGCCTCCCGGAAACCTCCTTATGTCCCTCAATTGAAGGACATCGAGCAGGCCGTGGAAAAGCGATATACGGAAATGGAAGCCCGCAACCTGTGCAAGAAAACGGCGGATGCCATGCTCAGCCGCCTTAAAAAGGGGGAATCTCTAAACCAGATCGCCCTGGCCAACAGAATGACCGTTGAGGAAACCGGATTCTTCAAGCCGGGAGACCCAATTCCGAAACTGGGGACGAATCAGCAGCTCTCCTTGGCCCTCTATCAACTCTCAGAGGGAACCCCTCTGCCGGAGAGCACCTTTGAGGTCAATGGCGGATTTGTAATCGTCTCCTTCAAAGAGCGGGGGAAAATTGATACGGCGGATTACGATGCCAAGAAGGAAAATTTCAAAAAGATCCTGCTCCAGGCAAAGCGGAACGAAACCTTCACCACTTGGCTGGAAAACACGAAAGCTTTGATGATAAAAGAAGGGAAGTTGAAATTCAAGAAGGACATCAAGGAACTGTAGCCAACACGTCCAAGACCACAGAGAAAGGGGCCCAGCCGGAAGACTGGGCCCCTTTCATTAATTAAACCACTAAACCACACCTAAAGCACTTCTCGACCGTGACCCTGTTTGAAGGCCAGCCAGGTCCGCTAGTTCATTCATCATCACTCCTTCGACAGGGAAGGGCCGTAGCCGGGGAAGGGGCGACGTTCGTAACGACTATACTTGGATTTATCGCTTCCGCACCCTGGGCAGCGCCAGCTATTGGGAACATCCTTAAATTCTGTGCCTGGCGGGATGCCCTGTTTTTTGTCCCCACGTTCCGGATCATAAAAATGATTGCAGTTTGCGCACTTGTATTTTCCCATTTTCCACTCCTTTTATCTTGTGTTATCTTGTTGCCAGTGTTTCTAACATACTGAGCATCACCATGAGCAGGAAGGAAGAGCGGCACGATACAACGTCTCCTTTCCTAGCAGGACAAATAAATCATCAGCTGAGCTTAAAACATCGAATAACGCATCGCCTTTCGCGGCCGATCAGACGGAATCAAAAGGCAGGCGCTTTTGCAAGTCAACGGAGCGCAGAGAAGGACCTGACCGCTAACGGCAATGTTTCCTCTCCAAGGATGGGCCGGGCAGTTTTCTTCTGCCCAGGCCCGGAACAATCATTTCACCTCAAGTCACGCTGTCGCTTCCTTGCCCTTTTTGACGATGTCCCTCTGGCCCTCCGGGGGAGGCGGGGGAACAGTCTCACCTACCAGCTTCGTAATCGCGCCGAACTGAGGCGGACAGGCGGCGAAGCAGGCACCACAGCGGATGCATTTATCCTGCTGAATGATATGAACCTGTTTCTTCTCGCTGATGATCGCTTCAACGGGGCACCGGCGCGCACAGGTCATACAGGCCTGACACTTCTGGGGATCGATGTAGTACGACAGCTTCTCGCTGAAGAGCTTCTCGACCTCCTCCGTGGTGAACAGCTTCTCCACTTCCTCGTGGCTGTACACAGGAGTCCCCAGCTTTTCGTTCGTCATCACCTTGATGTAGGGGATCTGCCGGGAAAGTTCCTCCAGCCGGGCATCGAGGTCTTCCTTGGCGATTCCTTCCTTGACGCCGAGTGGACCGATTTCCTTGATCGTCTTGACGAAGGCGTTGACGCAGTCCGCATAAAGGTTCGCTTCCGCGCCCGACATGAAGTTCAGCCGCAGGCGCTCGGGATCCATTCCGATGCGCTCCAGAAGCTTCTTCGCCAGGGCCACCATGTTCTGCGCATGGTAATTGCCGTTCGTGATATAGTTGCACTCCCCGAGGTGGCATCCGCCGACGAACACCCCGTCGCAACCGTTCATGAAGGCACGAAGTACATGGGTTAAATCTACCCGCCCCGTGCACATGACACGGACCAGCCTCATTTCGTGTGTATATTGCAGTCTGGAAACTCCAGCCAGGTCAGCGGCGCCGTATGCTCACCAGTGGCACACGAAGCCGATGATCCGGGGCTTAAATTTTTCAGCCATTTCTTTCTCCTTCCTGAGAATCTTTCTTCCTGCTTCTATCCCATGTTGCCCTTCAACGGCTAACGGCGTTTACCCCCCAGCCGTTGAAAAGACAACCCGGTTTTATTCGACTTCCACGGCCACCTGTTCCGGAACGATCGCATCGATCTGGGCCATCAGCTCATCTTCCGTATAGTGCTTCAGATAAATCGCTCCCGTCGGACACATGGCGTTACAGAGGCCGTCACCCTTGCAGAGAACGGGATTCATGGTCGCCTTCCGGCCCTGCTTGGTCTCGCGCATCTCGATGGCCCCGTAAGTGCACACCGTCGCGCAGGCACCGCAGCCCATGCACCTCTTCTCATTCACCTCGCAGACGGAACCGGAGGCGGTGACCGTATCACGGGACAGCAGCGTCAGAACCCGGCCGGCACAACCGTAAGCCTGGTTGATCGTTTCCGTGATGTGCTTGGGATACTGAGCCAGACCGCAGAGGAACACGCCGTCGGTGGCGAACTCCACCGGCCGCAGTTTCACGTGGGCTTCCTTGAAGAAGCCGTCCAGGCTCAAAACAACTTTGAACTGCGCCGCCACTTCCTTGGTCGCTTCCGATGGAAGCGTTGCGGCGGACAGGACGAGATAATCGGCGTCCAGGGCCATATACTGCCCCAGAATCGGGTCGGGAACGGTCACCCGCAGGACGGGACGCCCTTCCTCGACAACCGGCTCCACCTGGGGGGCATCCGCCGGTTCAAAGCGGATGAATTTCACGTCCTTCTCTGATGCCTCCCGGTAATAATCCTCGGAGAACCCGTAGGTCCTCATATCCCGGAAGAGGATGTAGATATCCATTTCGGGATTCTTTTCCTTCAGCTTCAGGGCATTCTTGATGGCATGGGTGCAGCAGATCCTCGAACAGTAATTCCGGTCCTCGTTTCTGCAGCCTACGCACTGGATCATCACCAGAGACTGGGCATTGCCGATCCCTTCGTCTTCCTTGACGATCTTCTCCTCCAGCTCCAGCTGCGTCATGACCCGTTCATCCTGGCCGTAGAGGTATTCGGTCGGTTTGTATTCCTCCGCACCGATCGCAAGGACGGACGCCCCGTGTTTGATCTCCGTGGTTCCCCGCGGAGACTTTACCGTCGTGACGAAATTCCCGATATAACCGGCAGCCTCTGTAATGGTCGCATCCGTATAGACATGAACCATTGGATTCTGGTAGATTTTCTGCTTCAGATCGCTCAGGTAGGCCTGAACATCCAGCCCTTCCAGGGTGTAATGGACCCGGTTGGCGTTGCCGCCCAGATCCTTCCCCTTTTCGATCAGGTAGACATCGTGCCCCTGTTCGGCGATGGAGAGGGAGCAGACCATCCCGGCGATCCCGCCGCCCACGACCAGGGCGTTGTTGTTCACGGGGAGATCGAATTCCTGCAGGGGCTGCAGCATACGGGCCCGGGCTACGGACATCCGCGTGAGGTCCTTGGCCTTCTGCGTGGCCTCTTCCTTTTCCTTCTGGTGCACCCAGGAGTTGTGCTCCCGGATATTCGCCATTTCATAGTAATACTGGTTGATCCCCGCCTCCCGGACCGTATCCCGGAACAGAGGCTCCAGGGTTCTGGGCGAACAGGCCGAGATGATCACGCGGTTGAGCCCCAGTTCCCTGGTCTTATCGGAGATCTCCTGGGCGGAGTTCGTCGCGCACGAGAACAGCTGCTCCTGGGCGTAGACCACGTTGGGCAGGGTCAGGGCGTATTCGACCACCTCGGGGACATTGACGATCCTGCCGATGTTCGCCCCGCAGTGGCACACAAAGACGCCGATCTTCGGCTCCTCAGCGGACACATCCTTCTCCTCCGGATAGATCCGCTCCGTGGACAGATTGCCCCGGCGGTAGTCGAGAAGCTCGCCGATCTGGGAGCCGGCCCCGCTGGCGCTGAACACAGACTCGGGAATGTCCAGAGGACCCTGGAAGCCGCCGCTGACAAAGATCCCCGGCTTCGTCGTCTGGATCGGATTTGTGAGATCCGTTTTGGCGAAACCGTGCTCATTGAGCTCAATGCCGAATTTTTCCGCCATCTCCAGATAATTCTTGGGCGGCGCCAGGCCGACGGCCAGGACCACCATGTCGAATTCCTCTTCCTTCACCCCTTCGTCGGGGGTGGAGTACCGAAGGATGACATTCTTGGTGACCGGGTCCTCACGGACTATGGAGACATAGCTGCGGATGAACCGGATGCCCTCCAGGGCCTGGGTCCTGTCGACGTAACGCTCGAAGTCCTTCCCATAGGAACGCACATCGTTATGAAAGATCGTGCACTCCGCCGTGGCGTCGTGGTCCTTCGTCAGGATCGCATGCTTCTGGCTGTAGGTGCAGCACACCATGGAGCAGTAGCTGTTCTCCCCTTCGGTCACCCGGCGGGAACCGATGCAGGAAAGCCACGCAAGCTTGTGGGGATGCTTCAGGTCCGAAGCCCGCAGGATCTCGCCGCCGTAGGGACCGGTGGAACCCAGCAGACGCTCGAAGTCCATCCCCGTGACCACGTTGGCAAACTCCCCGTAGTGGTATTCCTCCTTCACCTTGGGATCGAAGGGCTCCATGCCCGCCGCCAGGATGATGGCTCCCACCTTGATGTCCAGAATCTCCTCCGTCTGCTTCAAATCAATGGCGTCCGCCTTGCAGACCGCCTGGCAGATCTTGCACTTCTCTTCCTTCAGATAAAGGCAGCTCTCGTCGATATAGGTGATCAGGGGAATGGCCTGGGCAAAATACACATGGATGGCCTTGTTCTTCGAGATCTCCTGGTTGTATTGATCGGGATAAACGACGGGGCAGTATTCCACGCAAACCGTACAGCCCGTGCACTTGTCCTCGATGATGTATCGGGGTTTCCTCCTCAAGGTGATTGTGAAGTTCCCCGCCTCTCCCTTGACGCGATCCACTTCCGTGTACGTCAGGACCTCTATGTTTGGATGCCGGCCGACCTCGACCAGTTTGGGTGCGAGAATTCACATGGAGCAGTCGTTGGTGGGGAAGGTCTTGTCCAGCTGGGCCATGTGGCCGCCGATGCTGGGCGACGTCTCCACCAGGAATACCCTGAAACCCGCGGTCGCCAGATCCAGCGAGGCCTGAATGCCGCTGATCCCGCCGCCGACGACCATTACGTCTCCAAAATTGTTCTTTTCTTTTTCCATTTATATACCCTCAGCGAATTGATGAATTCGTGAAAAAAAAATATCTCATCCTCTATGTGCTAGATCACTTCCGCAATCACTTCCGAGATCTCCTTGACCTCGATCTTCTCGTCAAACCCCATGGTCACCCGGCTGTCCTCGAAGTTCGTGATGCAGTACGGACACGCCGTCACCAGCACCTCCGCGCCGACGCCCACCGCCTGATCGATCCGAAGGTCGCAGAACCGCTCCCCTTTCACCGTCTCCATCCAGATCCGGCCACCGCCGCCGCCGCAGCACAGGCTGTTGGCGTGGTGCTCCGGAAGCTCCGTGAACTCCGCTCCGGGAACCGCCTGGAGAACCTCCCGGGGCTCGGCGTAGATGCCGTTGTGCCGGCCCAGGTAACAGGGGTCGTGCCACGTCAGCTTCTTGGCGAACTCCCCGCTGAGGGTCAGCTTCCCGTCCCGGATCAATTCGGCCAGGAACTGGGAAATATGGACGATCTCGAAGTTCACCATGAACTCCGGGTACTCGTTCTTGAAGGTGTGGTAGCAATGGGGGGAAGACACCAGGATCTTCTTCACCCCGGCGTCGACAAAGGCCTTGATGTTTTCCTTGGCCAGGCGCCTGAAAACCTCTTCGTCACCCGCCTTGCGGATGCTCTCGCCGCAGCACACTTCCTTCTCGCCCAGGATGCCGAAATTGACCCCCGCCTTCTGCAGAACCTTAGCCGTGGCCACGGCCACCCTCTTCATCCTCGGGTCATAGCAGGCGTAGCAGTCCGGAAAATAGAGGATGTCCATATCCTCGGTGAACTCCGGAACGTTCAGTCCCTTGGCCCAGTCCGCCCTCTTCCCCCGCTCTTCGTTCAGGGGGTTCCCCGAACCCACGAGGCTGCCTCGAATCGACTTGATGGGCAGGACGGAATGGGGAAATACCCCGTACTCCGTGGCGATCCTCCGCAGGGCAACCCCGGATTCGATCTGCTTTACGTCCCTCGGGCACTGCTGGGGACATCTCCCGCAGGTGGTGCAGCGCCACATGTCCTCGCTCTCGATGTCCGTCAGGCCGAAGGTGGCCTCCCGGACCAGCTTGCGCATACTGAAGGTCGTCACCCGGTTCCAGGGGCAGACACTGTCGCACAACCCGCATTGAAAGCATCGCTTGAAGGCGTCTCCACCGTGCGATTTCACTTCGACGATAATCTCTTTGTAAGGAGCTATAGTCTCCATCGATTTCCTTCCTTAAATAATAATCCTGTTTCCGACTTCTTCCTCCGGCGCGGATGCAGGGCCGTCCAACGACCTGCACCCCGCCGGATTCAACCGGATAATTTCACTGGATGTCGTTACGTTACGGAGCGCTAAGCCCTCAGTCCTTCAGCTGCATCCGGGCAAAGGTGTCCTTCATCTTCTCCCAGCCGTACTTGTCCACCAAGGCGGCCAACCCTGTCTCCACATCCTCCATCTCCACCTGCTCCTCCACTTCCTCTTCTCTCTCTTCGTAGGTCAGGGCGTCATTGGGGCACCATCTGACGCAGAGGGGTTCTTTCTGGGGAGGATCGTCTTCACACATGTCGCATTTCAAAGGAAGACCGGAATCGGGTTCATGGAAAAGATCCCTGGACGGGCAGGCGGCCCGGCAGAAATCGCACTCATCGTATTCCTTGTCGTCGATAATATATTTTTCTCTTCCCATACATTCCGCCTCAACATAAGGGCCGGCATACATGGGGAGATACAAATCTCTCAGCGGATCACGGAAAAGCCGAATGCGGGATCTCTCAGGATTCATGACGCTGTATTTCGGGTTTGCGTGAAAGGCTGAACAGATCATCTCGCACGCCCGGCAGCCATTACACTTGGATACATCGACGTTGATCGTCTTGATAATTTTCTTTATCGTGGCCATTTTATAAAATACCTCTCTTCTCAAAGTCTTCTACAACATACCCCAGGCCCAGCTCCAGCAACGTCTCCTTGGTGGGAATCCCGTCCATGTTCCAGCCCTTGAACTCATAGTACGCATCGAGGAGCTGCTTCTCATATTCCGGAAGCCGTTTCGCCCAGTGGTCTTCAGGCGGCGTATCGTCCTCTCTTCTCCATCCTCTGCGGACATTGTTGGCCCGGACCAGCTGCCGCTCCCGCTTGGTGAAGGTGATCAGCTTTTCCTCGTCAATATCGAGACCCGTTGCATAGGCAATAATGTTCGGATAGTTGTGGATATGATAGGGCGGCTTCAGGTGGAAAGCCGAAATGCCCGTGCAGACACCGGTGGCGTCATCGATGTAGTGCATCATCTCCATCCAGTTCACGATCTCACAGCACTCCTTGATTCCCGGATAGTAGGGCATTGCGAATTCTCCCTTGGGCTCCCATTTCAGGAAGTACTCCTTGTAATGCTCAGCGGGAACATGGAACCAGTCCTTCACAAAGGCCTCCCTGTCCGCCGGATCCTTGTAGGGCATCTGGGGCCATTGGCCTTCAATCTGGGTGATGTTCAGTTTTTCATTGGTGGCATACATCAGGTAGTAAAGGGGATTGACCATGCCGAGCTTGAGAGGAGTCTGCTCATGTTTCCGGATTGTATTGTGATCGTACACTTCCGCACCTTTACCGATCTTACGGGCCGCCCAGTAGACACCATTGGCCAGGATGTCTCCGATGCCCTGGCGGCGGACGATCCGATCCATCAGCCACTCGAACCTTTCGGCATTGTCACCCATGGGACAGGGAGGATATTCTTCCGTTCCCGCAAAATCCTCATCCGTGAGAATTCCCGCTTCCCAGAGTTCCCAGGCAAAGGCGATGACCTGGGGCGTCGAGAACCCGTCCAGACCGTATTCCGTAGCCTTCTGAGCCATCGTCAAGCTGAACTCCAATGAATCCACCATGGCGCCCAGGGCATAGGTGAGCTTGGTAAAGCATTTCATCATGTAGGCAGCCTGTCCCGGAATGGTGATGACGGCGCCGCACTTGATGGGACAGTTGTAGCAGCTGATCAGCCGTGTGCGCACGCTGACCTGAGTATGTGTCCAGGCTTCCTCGATTTCCGGCGTCCAGAAATTCTTTCTCCGGGTCCGGGCATTTCCCCACACGAAATTCTCCGTGTGCCACTTCTCGTCACATTCCATCATCTCCTGGGGAGATCCGAGGATGGCCATGATGGGCATCATCTTGGGAACCGGGTTCTCCTGGCGCCACATCATGTATTCCATCATCCAGTCGCATTCCTTGTGCAATTCGGCCGGCTTATATACATTGATATCCTTGGTGCCCCGAACCGCGATGGCCTTGACGCCCTTGTCTCCCATGACGCCGCCCAGTCCCTGACGGCTGGCGCTGGAGCGTCCCTGTTCGATGGATGAATACCAGACCCTGTTCTCGCCCGCCAGACCAATGGCCGCCACGTGGGCCCGCGGTTCCTTCAATTCCGCACGGATCAGATCCTGCGTCTCCACAGCCCCCTTGCCGGAAAGATGAGCGGCATCGCGGATTTCCACCTTGTCGTCTTTAATCCAGATGTAAACCAGCTTCGGGGACTTGCCGCGAAGGATGATCTTGTCATAGCCGGCATACTTCATTTCCGGCGCAAAAAATCCCCCCATCATCGAATAGGCCATGAACCGCGTCTGGGGAGAAACCGTCGTAACGATTGTGCGATTCGCCCCAGGACACATCGTGCCGCACAAAAGGCCAGCGCCGAAGATGAGCAGATTTTCGGGATCAAAGGGTTCGACTTCCGGGGGTACCCTGTCCCACATGATTTTGGCGTTGGTACCCAAGCCCCCCAGCAATGCCTCTGTGTCTCTCGGGTCCGTTTCCACCTTCTCAATGTTTCCGGTGGTCAAATCAATTTCCAAATTGTACCCAGTCTCTGCGTACCTCATGTTTTTACTCCTCTATAGATGTTCATTACAATCTGTGATGCTACCTTTATCATAACGTAATCACTTGTCAAGTATAATGTAGCTTATTTTTGGACGGCAAAGAGATTCACATCTGATTCACCTACATAAAACCAATTTCAGATTACCGCGTGATTTCATATATGTACAGCAGAAGCCAAAGAGTTGGATTCAAGAAGATTCTGACGGCAGGACGAGAAATAACTTGAATGACAGGACATACAACAGGTCAGATATCATTACAAATTGTAATGTTTATTTAAACATAGTGTAATCTGTTGTCAAGAAATATCGTTTATATTTGTCTGATTTTTTCGGAAAAATGGAGAGGGCGGATTATTTCCAAGGAAGTGCCATCCAGGGCGCGAGAGTAAAACCTGGCGGATCATTTTCCTGACGGATAATACGGAATAACATGATGACAGAACTCAAGGAAAAAATAGACGAGGCCCTGCAGCTTCCACGAGATTCCCGCTTCCACCGCAGGGTTGGTTGCGGAGGGATGAATAGGACATTTCAGGATTCGTCCTCGGAGGCGATCACCCTTTCATCCCTTGAGAATGATGGTTCCCACATGTTCGCCCTTCAACGCCCGGGTAATGTTGCCCTTTTCCAGACCGTTTATGATCTGGATGCTGTTGATGACCTCACTGTTCTGCAAAATTTCGAGGCAGGGGCGCTCAATGATCAAATCGTCAAAATCCCGGGCTAGAAGTTCGGTAGCGTTGATTATAGAAACGAATTCCGCCTCGGGATTTTTTTTGGGGTCATCCGTGTACAAACCCTTTTCATCCTTGATGTATATGCAACTGCGCGCACCGATCAAGTCTGCCAGGATAATGGTTCCCACATCCGTCCGGTGCACAGGAACCCGCCACCTCTTTGCCGGAATTGCGAAATAATCGTAGGGAGGCATTCCATGCATCACCGGGATGCAACCCTGGGCAAAATAGGTTGACAATTTAATGACTTCATCATGCCCGATCTTTATTCCACCCGAGGGTGACAGCATGGTCGACACCAGCAGAGCATTCTGTTCCGAAATCGAGCTGCCGAACTTGGCGATAATGCCCGTGGGCATGCCCAGCTCCAGTCCGATGGAATAGATATGCCGGCTGCGCGTGCCGCCCCCCGTGGTGATGAGCATCTTGTGATCGTTTTTGTTGGCAACGATCTCTTCGATGATTGAGGGGAGGGCCTTGACGCCCCGGTCACAGATGGACTGTCCGCCAATTTTTATAATGTCCACATCGGGGAAAAACCGCCGCTGCGGAGCAACGGTCATGCTCTCCATAAACGACCGGCTGACGAGGCTTTCCCCCATCAGTTTACTCTTTACATGCAGACGCCGTCCGTCCCGTTCACGCCAAAGCCCCATGAGACTCCCCCCTTAGTCCTTAACTTCCACTTCCTCTTCCTTTTCCTTTTCGCCATGAGTCAACAGGACAAGCTCCGCCCCTACCGCTTCAGCAATCTGCTCCAGCTCCTTTTTGCGCATGTGTTTCGGATAGAAGGTAAGATCCAGATCCGTCACGGCAACCAGAGTGTACCGCGGCTTCTTTTCCCCTTCACCGACTTTCCGGCGTTCCCGATAAAAAATTTTACCTGCCATGGTCATACCTCCTCTGTGATGTGTTATTGCTTTTTCCGTTTTCCACCCAAACTTTCCCACTGGCCTTTACCCGTCTGAATCACGGGCAAAACGGCGCTGTGCCCCCAATGCCTGGGACGCAGCCAGCCCTTTGTGAAAACCATATCTTCCGGATGCGGGATCACGGCGTCTCTATCCAGGGAAACAACGGTAATTCCGCACTCCGTCAATCTGGACACGGACACCACTTCTGGATGGGCCCTCAGATCCCTAAACTCAATGAATCGTCCGCTCCACCCCCAGGCTGAAAGCCCTACCGCGGCGGCCGCTCCGATGATTCCGCCATTCGTCCCGCCATGGCCGGACAGATGGACTCCCCTGGCTGCCTCCAAGGCCTCCTGCTGGGTGACAATTTTTTCCGTGCATCGTTTGCCGAAAGCGATCAGGGCGGACAGAACGGGGTGCCCTTCCAAGGCCACGCATAATCCGGGATCGCTCCCCGGCAGGGATTCCCTTTCGATATGCTCGACTGCCCGCTTTAGAATTGCCTCGTTAACCGACACATCGGACATCTCGATAACCACGCAGGCAGAACTGTTGTGAGAGGTGTAAGGTATTCCGGGATCAACGAGAAGTTGCTGTCTGACCACCCCCCACAGGCGGCAGCCTCCGGGAAGGAGGTCTTCAAAGTGACGCGCCAGCTTGCCGGTCCCGATTGTCGCTTCCGCATTGTCCGTGTCATCAAATCCAATGTACAATTTCATATAGGTGTTAAATCGATCCTTCTTGATTCCCAATTATCAGTACCATGAAATTCATTTAATCTATATTGGAAGAAACATAAAGCATTTTCTTCTTCAGACCTAAGCGTGAACCAATGGATGAACCAGGATCTTCCGCCCGGCGGAAGAAGGTGGCGGAAACAAACTACGATGATTTCTTGATTACATGGATGGCCGTGGCCTTGAAGGAGGCCTTGACGGTCTGGCCTTCGCGGAGCCCCAGAGAATCAAGGGATGAGCGGGTTATGTAAGAAATGAGGTCGAAGCCGCAGTTCAGATCCACGCGGTAAAACAGTCCATGGGGCGCGATGCGGACAATCCGGCCCGAAAAGGTGTTCCGGGCGCTGCTGTGCTCTGCAGGCGAGTCCGTCGAGAGGATGACATTCTCCGGACGAACAAAGCATAGCACATCCTCCCCTTTGGGCAGATCTCCCACAGCCTCTATTTCCCGTTTGCCGACGGCGAGAATCATCCGGTCGCCTTCCAGGATTTCCCGGACGGTACCGGTTAAAACCGTATCCATCCCGACGAAGGAGGCGACAAATTCATTGATCGGATGGTTCATCACCATGTCTGCCGAACCGGTCTGGGCAACCTTCCCCTGCTGGAGCACGGCGATGCGATCGGATAGGCGCAGGGCATCCATCTGATCGTGCGTGGCCATGACCGCCGTTGTGTCCGTTTCCTGCAGAAGCCGGTTGAGGTCCGAGATCAAGCCCTCGTGCGTGGGCGGGTCCAGCGCGGAAAAGGGCTCATCGAGAAAAAGGATGGCCGGACGAATCGCGAAGGCGCGGGCGATACTGGTCCGCTGAGCCTCTCCTCCGGAGAGCTTGCACGCTGAACGTTTCGCCAGATGCGGGATTCCCAAGCGCTCCAGGTAATCTTCCGCAATCCTTGTACGCTCGCGTTTATCCACCCCCCTTATTTTCAGGCCGGAAGACACATTCTCCAAAACCGTCGTATCAAAGAGAAGCGGATCCTGGAACACAACGGCAATCTGCCGTCGATAGTCGAGTTCGCTCTGTCGATTGTTGATCTGCCGCCCGTTGAAGATCAGCGTGCCCTTGTAGAGCTTCAGCAGGCAGGACAGGGTGAGAAGGAGCGTGGATTTTCCGGAACCGTTCGGTCCAATGAGGGAAAGGACCCCTCCCTTCTTGATCTCGAAGTCCGGAATATCCAGAACGGTAATTCCTCCACGCTTGACCACAAGTCTTTTTCCCTGGAGGATCGGGGCGGACATGGTCATCGGGGGCGCTCCCGCTGCTGGATCCGTGTCAGCAGGTAATTGATCATATAGGCCAGCAATAAGAGAATGATGCTCAGGGCGATGGCCGTGTCAAAGTTTCCCCGCCCCGTCTCCATAACGGTGGCCGTCGTGAGCACCCGGGAATATCCCTTGATGTTTCCACCCACCATAATGGAGGCACCAACCTCGGAAATGACCCCGCCGAAGCCGGCCATGACGGCGGCCAGCAGGGGCAGGCGGGCCTCCCGGATGAGAAGCCAGAGCATCTGAATGCGGGTAGCCCCGAGGGCCAGGATCTGGAGGCGCAGATTGGGAGGAAGATTCTGAATGGCGGCCAGGGTGATGCCGGTAACGATCGGCGTGGCAATGACCGCCTGGGCGATAATGATGGCTGTCGGCGTATAGAGAATCTCCAGAAAGCCGAAAGGCCCGTTTCTCCACAGGAAAATGGTGACAAAGAGCCCCACCACCACCGGAGGAAGTCCCATTCCGGTGTTGATCAGGCTGACCACGAACTTTCGGCCCGGGAACCGGGTGAGGGCCACCGCGGTTCCCGATGATATGCCGAGAAAAAGACTGATCAGAGTGGCTGTTCCTGATACCCTCAGTGACAGCAGCGTGATTCCAAGGACTTCAGGATCCAGGGAAACAAGCAGCTCGATGGCCTTCAGGAAGCCTTGAAGAATCAGTTCCATTTATTTCCCCAGGTCCTCCACGCGCTTGCCTGCATCGGGGAAAAACAGGGGGGAACCGTACTTGTCCACGCCGAAGGTCTTGATGACTTTCTGGGTTTGGGCGGAAACCATGAAATCGGCGAAGGCTTTGGCGCCTGCCGCATTGACTTTCGGCCACTTGGCATGGTTGACTTCTATGACATGATAGATGTTCAGCAGGATTGGGTCTCCCTGCATGAGGATGGGAAGCCCCAGATTTTTCTGCAGGGAGAGCCATGTCCCCCGGTCGGTAAGGGTGTAGCCCTTCTTCTCCGCGGCCACATTCAGGGTCTGCCCCATGCCCAGCCCTGTCTGCTGATACCATTTTCCGCCTTCAGGGTTGATCCCCGCGGCTTTCCAGATGGCCTTTTCCTTGGCATGCGTCCCCGAATTGTCTCCCCTGGAGACAAAAAGAAATCCCCCGGCAATCTTCTTGAAAGCTTCCGGCGACGATTTGGAGCCTTTAATAGCGGCTGGATCCGCAGGCGGACCCACGATCACGAAGTCATTGTGCATGACCAGGCGGCGATTGATCCCGTATTGCCCCTCCATGAACTTCTTTTCCGCATCAG
>NZ_JAXGNC010000012.1:0-87799 GCF_040768185.1 Syntrophus sp. (in: bacteria)
GTGGCGTCCAATATCGCGCAGGAAGGAAATGTAATTCAATTTCGTCAGCCAGTCCGCGTTATTGAGCATTAATGCCTTTCGATCCTCAAAATCCAGGTACCTGCTGAATTGCCTTCGCAGACACTGAGCATTGAAGTCAATGGTTTCTCTCGACAAAACCTGGCGCATTTCGGTTTTTCCGCTAGGATCTCCAATCAGAGCCGTCCCCGCACCGACAAGGGCAATTGGGACGTGGCCGTTCTTCTGCAGATGAACAAGGGCCATGATAGGCACAAGACTCCCAATATGCAAGCTTGTTGCGGTTGGATCAAAACCAATATAGCACGTAAGGGGATGCTCAAGGGCTTTTCTTACTTCATCTTCATCGGTTACCTGCTCTATAAAGCCTCTTTCCAGAAAAACATCATATACGTTTTTCAAGTTCTAAGTCTCCTCCAGGATATTCTAACGTCGGAATCTCGAAATCCTCTCTCCAGGATCATGAAGCATCATGAATTCAGACGAACACTGAGGCGCTGGATTCTCGAACATTTACCATCCTTCTCATCAACGTCCAGCACAACCCCCTGCAATCGGATATCCCCTTTTGCAATATCGAATCTATTGGGAATCTGAAACAGAAATTTGTCTATCACGACTTCCTTTTTGACGCCGATCACAGAATCGAAAGGTCCCGTCATTCCCGCATCGCTGATGTAGGCGGTTCCTCCCGGCAGTATCTCGTCGTCCGCCGTCTGGACATGGGTATGGGTTCCCAGCACCGCGCTCACCCGACCGTCTAAAAACCACCCCAGCGCCTTTTTTTCCGATGTCGCCTCGGCATGCATATCGACAATGATGATCTTCGTCATTCCGGAAAAGGCGACCAATTCCCTTTCCGCCGTTCGGAAGGGGCAATCGATGGGCTGCATGAAAACCCTCCCTGCGAGATTTAAGACCCCAACCGAGATGCCGGATTCCATTTTTACAAGAACATGCCCCCATCCTGGAGTTCCTTCAGGATAGTTTGCCGGCCGGAGCAGGGTTTCGTAATCTTCAACAAAGTCACGAATCTCCTTTTTGTCCCAGACATGATTGCCCGAGGTCAGGACATCGATGGAACCCTGGTACAGCTCATCCACAATTTCCCGGGTAATTCCAAACCCGGCGGCCGCATTCTCGCAGTTCGCAATAACGAAATCAACTCCGTAGGAGGTGATCATATCGGGAAGAAGCTCCCGGATGGCTCTTCTTCCCGGCTTGCCGACAATATCTCCGATAAAAAGGATTCTCATTCCCATGACCTTCAGCACTGATGCACGGAGGCTGACGATTCGTTCCCGCTGTCAACGGGAAATGGAAATCCGCGAAGCCCGCCCGCCGTTCAGATGCTCATTATTTTGCAAAATCAGACACTCGCGTTTCCCTGATGACCGTCACCTTAATCTGGCCTGGATACGTCAATTCCGATTCAATTTTATGGACAATGTCCTTACAGAGCATAACCGCATCATTGTCGGATATTTTTTCGCTTCCGACAAGAATACGGATTTCTCTCCCGGCTTGAATGGCATAGCATTTTTCAACGCCGCTGAACGAATTGGCGATATTTTCCAATTCCTCCAATCGCTTCACGTAGGTTTCCAGCATTTCCCTCCGGGCCCCCGGTCGTGCGGCCGACAGGGTATCTGCAGCCTGCACCAAAACTCCCAGCAGGGTGTTCGTCCGGCTGTCGTCATGGTGAGCGGCAATGGCCTGAACAATGCGGGGCGATTCGCCAAAACGCTTCGCATAGTCCGCGCCGATGGCCGCATGGGTTCCTTCTATCTTGTGATCCACGGCCTTGCCGATATCATGAAGCAGACCAGCCCGTTTTGCCTCTTTAATGTTCATTTTCAGTTCCGCTGCCATCATGCCGGTCAGATGGGCAACATCAATAGAGTGCTGAAGAACATTTTGAGAAAAACTCGTCCGATATTTCAAGCTTCCAAGAAGATTGATTATTTCGGGATGTATATCGTGCACCCCCACGTCAAAGGAAACCCTCTCCCCCGTTTCTTTGATGATATTGTCAACTTCCAGCCGAACTTTCTTGACGATATCCTCGATTCTTCCCGGATGAATCCTACCGTCTGTAATGAGCCTCTCCAGGGATATCTTCGCCACCTCTCTCCTTATGGGATCAAAGCTGGAAAGCACAACAGCCTCCGGCGTATCATCCACGATCAAATCGATGCCCGTGGCGGCCTCAATGGCCCGGATATTCCGGCCTTCCCTTCCGATAATGCGCCCCTTCATTTCATCGCTTGGAAGATTTACCACCGATACCGTATTTTCAGCAACATAATCACCGGCATATCGCTGCACGGCATACGCGATGATTTCTCGCGACTTCTTGTCCGCATCCCGCTTGGCATCTTCTTCTATTTTCCGGATCAATATGGCGGCATCGCGCTTTGCGGACGCCTCCATGGACTGCGTCAGCAGTTCTTTCGCCTCTTCCGAGGTAATGCCGGCAATCTGCTCCAGCTTGTTCTGCTGTTCCTCGATCAGCCTGTTGAGCTTTTCATGCTTCTCATTAATCTGACTCTCTTTTGAAAGGAGCGCCTTTTCCCTCCCCTCTATACCACTTTCCCTCTGGGAGAGCGTATCGATCCGCTTATCGAGACTTTCCTCCTTTGAGCGAATCCTCCTCTCCAGATTGTCCAGGTCCTGCTTGGTTTCCCTTGTTTCCTTCTCGAAATCCCCTTTCAGTCGAAGAAGATTCTCTTTTGTCTGGAGCACGGCCTCTTTTTTTATGGTTTCAGCTTCTTTTTTCGCTTCGTCAATAATCCTCACGGCCAGATGTTCCGATGACTCCAGCCGTTTTTGAGAAAGCCGGAATTTTAAAAAATAACCGATGGCCAATCCAATGGCAATCAATCCGAATATCGTCAATGCGATTATAGTATTGTTCAACAACACCTTTTACCTCCTCACTTGCCTGTCGAGCATCCAGAAGACATCCTGCCGGGCACCTAAAAGATATTTCTTTTAATATTCATTCACTTACACATGAATGAACGCAGGCAGACTACCTTAAGGACGATTTCTGGTGGTTAAGAGAAACAAAAATCGGATGGCGGGATTTGTTGAGGAGACTTTAGAGATACATCTCTAGCGGAACGTTGCTTATCCAGAAAAAGTAACCCCCGCATATGCCGTGTTAACGCCCCTTTTGAACCGAGGTTCAAAGTGGGTACCTTATTATTTGCTTTAGGCTTCCTGACGCCCGCTGGTCGCGGGACCGGTCAAGCTAGCGCACGGCAAACAAGGGAAGGTTCCCGTTTACTTGGTGTTGGCTCAAAAAGAAGATAGCTAATCACGCACATCGCAGGGGAACTTTTTTATCTTATCTCATCAATGAGGTTTATCAAATTTTGTGCCTGTCTGTCTATTTGACTGAAAATCTCTCCATTGTCCCCATGAAGAAGCTTCATATATTCATCTGCGATATTCAGAGCAACGAGGATGGCTATATTCAACGTGCTGGTGTTCGGAGATTTGTTTTCCAATTCCATCACTTTGTGATTGATATAGTCCATGACGTTCTTGACATGCTCATCCCCTGAATCACTCAAAACGGTAAATTCCTGGCCCAGAATCTTGATGTAATAATCCTTTTTCATGCACAACCTTATCTATATGACAGCCTACTCGTGCACGCTAACATCGGAAAGCAGTTCCAAGAGAGAATCTACCTTTACGCGAATCGCTACTCTTTCCTCATCAAATTCCTTTATCTTAGCGCTCAGCTCTTCCAACTCCACCGTTTTATTTCTCAACGATTCCTCTAATTCAAGATTCCTCTTCTTTAGCAAAGCATGTTCCCGGGCCAGACCTTTTATCTTTTCTTCCAATTCCTTCAGTATTAATAATTCCACAACTCACCCCGTTAATGTTAGCCCCTGCCTGGAGAGTCCCTCCAGGTTTCTTGAAAAATATCCCGGGGCAGTATTTTTTGTATCGCCCTTACAGCTTTGCGGAAGAATCTTTCTCTATCATTACACTCCCGTTAATTTATTTGGCAAAAATATTACAATACACGCCCTAAATGTCAAGGTCTTATTTGAAAGCCTCACGGGTGCGATCCGGCATCTCCAAAGAATCGAAAAAACGTTCGATTTCCCCCAGCACGGAATCCTTGTCGCTCACGGTTGTTGCCTTTGCCCGGAAAGCCGCCCCGCCTCTCAACTTTTTCGTATACCAGAGAAGGTGTTTTCGAAACCGGACAACCGCACCGTCGCCGCCCTCAAAAACGGATTCCATCTCCAAGTGCCTTAAAATCATTTTCTTACGCTCCATGAGAGAGGGTCTGGCATCGCCTGACGCCGCGCCCGGAAGCGAAAGAGCCTCCTTGAAGATCCAGGGGTTGCCCAGCGCTCCCCTCCCAATCATGACCCCGTCACAGCCCGTCGTTACGATCATGTTCCGCGCATCATCACCTGTTTTGACATCCCCGTTTCCGATGACGCTAATGCCGACAGAATTCTTGACCTCCTCAATGATTCGCCAGTCAGCCGATCCGCTGAATCCCTGGGCCGCCGTCCTGGCATGAACAATGACGGCATCCGCTCCCTGTTGCTCTGCTATGTCAGCGATCAGAACAGCGTTTATATTTTGACTGCTCCAGCCGGAACGAATCTTGACGGTTAAGGGCTTTCGAGTCGCCCTTCTCACCGCCCAGAGGATCCGCTCAACCCGATCGGGATCTTTCAGCAGGGCGGCGCCGGCGCCATTTTTGACCACCTTTTTGACCGGGCAGCCCATATTGATGTCAATGAGGTCCGCCCCCTGCTCGTCAGCAATCTGCACGGCCTCGGCCAGGATGGCCGGATCACTTCCAAAGATCTGAACCCCCAACGGCCTGTCCTCGTCGTGGAAGACCAGATACCGGCGGCTTTTGTCATTCCCGCAAACAAGGCCGTTGGCGCTGATCATCTCCGTATAGGCCAGGCCACACCCCGCTTCCCGCATCATCATCCGGAAAGGCGCATTGGAAATTCCGGCCAGGGGAGCCAAAATCATATTATTCTGTATCTTTAGAGAACCCAGGGAAAGGCTGTGCACGACCTGCCCTGCATCGATTTTATTCATAGAATCCGAATATCTTATGGCTCTTTTCCCCGGGAGATTCCCGCCATGTGATCTTCGGCCCGCCGAAGGTCCTCAGGGGTGTTGATGCCCAGGATTTCTTGAACATTCTCCACCTTCACCGCCCTGACGGGAAGGTTTCTCCTGCAGGCGATTTCAATAATATCGGTTAAATAGTATTCCTTCTGGGCATTGTCATCTTTTATTTCCCCCACCGCCTGCAGCAGGAATGAACTTTCAACGCAATAGATCCCTGAATTGAATTCCTTGATCTTCTTTTCCTCTTCAGATGCATCCTTCTCTTCTACAATCTTCAGAACGTCTCCCCCGGACGTTTTCACAATGCGTCCATAGCCGAAGGGGTCATCCAGCATGGCGGTAAGAACGGTGACAACGGATTGTTCCCTGGCATGAGACTCAAGAAGGTGGCTTACCGTCTCCGCGGAAAGAAGAGGAACGTCTCCACAGAGAATCAGAATGTCGCCGGAGAAATCTTCAAGGGGCCCCCGGGCCTGCATCACGGCATGCCCGGTCCCCAGCTGTTCACGCTGCTCCACAAAGATCAGGTCCTCGTCCCTGAAATTTGCCTTGACAACATCCGCCTGGTGGCCGACAACGATGATGATTTTTTCCGCCAGGGCGTTCCTGGCAATCTCAATCGAGAAGGACAGCATGGGCCGCCCATGAACGCAATGCAGCACTTTAGCCTTCTCGGATTTCATGCGAGTCCCCTTGCCTGCGGCAAGAATGATCACTCCGAGACGGTTATTCCTGATCTGGCCATTGGATGTATTCATACGGTTCTCTTTCGTTAGAATATGGTTTTCATTAAAGATGACGAACCATTCCGGCAGGATCTGCATCTATCAATTTGCATGCCCTCTGTCAAGCGAAGCCGGAAGAAGTCTGGCAGCAAATCCGCCGCCTTCAGATTTGATTGACTCCGGATGGTTTTTTCGCTATTTATGCCTGCCGCCTGAAATTTGAGGGAAGGCGATGCAGGAGGTCGAATAAATGAAGAATATCCTGTTGATAGGCAATGGGGCAAGAGAACATGTCCTTGCGGAGACGATTGCGCGGTCTCTCCGCGCTCCTCGGCTCTTTTCCTACATGAAAACGAATAATCCTGGAATCTCCTCCTTTTCAGAACAGATTCAGCTGGGCAGATATGACGATCTTGAGGCCATCGGGGAATTTGCAAAGGCCTGTGCCGCCGATCTTGCCGTCATCGGACCCGAAGACCCGTTAAACGAAGGGGTGGTCGATTACCTGGCCTCACGGGGAATTTCCTGTGTCGGCCCCCGGAAAAGCCTGGCCCGGCTGGAGACATCGAAGTCCTTCACCCGGAATCTCCTCGAGAAGTACAATGTTCCGGGAAACATCACCTTTAAAGCCTTCTCGTCCATGGAAGGCATGGAAGCCTTTCTCGAGAAGCTGGACGGAATCGTTCTCAAACCCGATGGATTGACCGGCGGCAAAGGGGTCCTCGTACAGGGGGAACATTTCGAATCTCGAAGCGAGGCTCTGAAGGCCTGCAGGGAAATCCTCAAAACCCATCCGTCAGTAACCATCGAAGAAAAGCTGGAGGGGGAGGAATTTTCTCTCCAGTGCCTCTGCGACGGAAAAACCGTCGTGGCTACGCCACCGGTCCAGGACCACAAGCGTCGCTTTGTCGATGACCAGGGCCCCAACACGGGCGGGATGGGATCCTATTCCTTTGAAAATCACCTTCTGCCTTTTCTATCGGAAAAGGATATCGCGGCGGGATTGTCCATTACCCAGTCCGTAGCCGAAGCCCTTTACCGGGAAACCGGCTGTTACTATAAGGGTGTGATGTACGGGGGATTCATGATTACCCGATCCGGGGTGAAACTTCTCGAATACAACGCCCGGTTCGGCGATCCTGAAGCCATGAATATCCTGCCGCTTTTAAAAACAGACTTTCTCGATCTCTGCACGGCCATCACCGAGGGGACGCTGGGGAGCCTTCCTATCGAATTTGAAAAGAAAGCCACCGTGTGCAAGTACATTGTCCCCAAGGCTTACGGTCTGCCTGCAGATGACGGCGATGCAGGCTCCACCTCCTCCCGGATAGAGATCGGAGATGTGGGGGCAGCCCGCTTGTACTATTCCTCCGTCGATCAGAAGGCAGATGGGCTTTATATGACCTCTTCACGGGCAATTGGTGTCGTCGGGATTGCCGATCGCATCGATGCAGCGGAAACAATTGCGGAAAAAGCTGTAACAGCCATAAAAGGCCCTGTGGACCATCGCCCGGATATCGGAACCTGGCCTCTTCTTGAAAAGAGAATCCGCCATATGGAGGATATGAAGAGGAAAACATAAAGAAGGAGAAAAATGATGAATTTTAATCAAATAAAGCGGGTCCTTATCAGTGTGACTGACAAGGCGGGGATTGTTGAATTTGCCAGAGGTCTGGTCAGCTACGGGGTGGAGATCCTCTCAACGGGCGGAACGGCGGCACAGCTGAGACAAAGCGGCCTGTCCGTCCGGGATGTTTCCGACTATACGGGCTTTCCTGAAATGATGGACGGAAGGCTCAAAACGCTCCATCCCAAAATCCATGGGGGACTTCTGGCGCTCAGGGATCAGGAAAGCCATCAGGAGGCTGCCAAAAGCCATGGAATTGACATGATCGACATGGTGGTCATCAATCTATACCGCTTTGAAGACACGGTGTCCCGAGAAGGGTGCTCCCTTGAAGAAGCCATCGAGAACATTGACATTGGTGGCCCGACGATGCTCAGGGCCGCCGCGAAAAATTACCGCTTTGTCAGTGTTGTGACGGACCCGTCGGATTACGACCGGATCCTTGAAGAGATGAAGGGGCATGACGGACGGATCTCCGAGGCGACCAATTTCGACCTGTCTGTAAAAACCTTCCAGCTGACGGCCAGATACGATGCAGCCATTTCCAACTACCTGGGGAAGCTGACGCCTTACGGCAGCGCGCCCAAGGAATTTCCCGACACCATGACGGTGCAGTTCGAGAAAGCCCAGGACCTTCGCTATGGTGAAAATCCCCATCAGCGGGCCATCTTCTATCGGGAGCATCGTCCTTTTCCGGCCTCGATCGCCAATGCCCGCCAGCTTCATGGAAAGGAGTTGTCCTATAACAACATCATGGACAGTGATGCGGCATGGAACATGGTTTCCGATTTCTCCCTGCCCGCCGCCGTGATCATGAAGCACGCCAACCCCTGCGGAGCGGCCACCACGTCGAAAGATCTCGCCGACGCCTATCAGAAAGCCATGGCAACGGATCCCATCTCCGCCTTCGGCGGCATTGTGGCCCTCAATCGAACGGTTGACAGCGCAACAGCGGAGGAGATCCTCAAGACGTTTCTGGAAGTCGTTATTGCACCCGGCTTTGACGAGAATGCCCTGGATCTATTAAAGGCGAAACAGAACTTGAGGATGCTGCAAATCCCCAGCGAATTCACGGCAGGATCTTTGGGATACGATTTTCGGCGGGTCGTCGGCGGCCTGCTCGTTCAGGAAAGGGACCGCGATCCCTTCGATGTCCGGAAAGCCAGGGTCGTCACCAGGCGGACCCCGACGGAGGAAGAATACCAGGCGCTGGATTTTGCCTGGAGGGTCGTCAAGCATGTCAAATCCAACGCCATCGTTTTTACGACCAAGGATCAGCTGGTCGGAGTCGGCGCCGGGCAGATGAGCCGTGTGGATTCCGTCAAAATTGCCATGATGAAGGCCATGCTGCCGACGAAAGGATGCGTGCTCGGCTCCGACGCCTTCTTCCCCTTCCGTGACGGAGTAGACATGGCCGCAGAAGCCGGCATCACGGCCATCATTCAACCCGGCGGCTCCATGCGGGATGAGGAGGCCATTCAGGCTGCCGATGAGCACGGAATGGCCATGATCTTTACCGGTACCCGCCATTTCAAGCACTGATAGGCGGTCCGCGCGGATTCTCATGCGGCAGGCAGTCCTGAAATGTTCCGCCTGCCGCATGACTCTTCTTTCACCTTCTTGATTCTCTCTGTTATCGGCTGTATACTACAGCCCGTATTTTCGCTTTGATCCGTTTTTCACCCCATTTATTCCGGAGCAGGAGAACCCTTTAATGAACAAGAGCAACGATATTGTCAGCGTCGTGATGGGCAGCGATTCCGATTATCCCGTCATGGAAGAAGCGGTTAAAATTCTCGATGCATTTTCCATCGCCAATGAGGTATTTCTAACCTCGGCGCACCGCTCCCCGACGAGAACATCCGATTTCGCCCGGAAGGCGGCCCAGCGAAACGTCAAGGCCATCATTGTCGGGGCAGGCGCCGCAGCACATCTGGCCGGTGTCATCGCCTCGCAGACCCCCCTGCCTGTCATCGGGGTGCCCATCGATGCAACGGCACTTCACGGCCTGGATGCCCTGCTGTCCACGGTGCAGATGCCGGGTGGCGTCCCCGTTGCAACCATGGCCGTCGGAAAAGCAGGGGCAAAGAACGCCGCACTGCTTGCTGTCCGAATTCTATCGCTCAATGATGAAGAGCTCCGGCAGAGGCTTCTCACTTATATCGACACGATGTCCCAGGAAGTTGAAAAGAGGCAGGAAGACCTTCTTCAAAAAATCCGCGCATGAGTTCAACACCGGTGATAACGATCGATCCCGGGAATCCTGACCCCTCCCTGATTCAAGAAGCCGCCGGACTTCTGAGGCAGGGACGGATTCTGGCCTATCCCACGGAAACCTTTTATGGCCTGGGAGCAGACGCAGGAAATGAAGCCGCCATTGAAAAACTTTTCGGCATCAAGGGCAGGAGTTTCAGTAATCCGATTCCGATTCTCATGGGAGCAGAAGACGAACTGGACAGCCTGGTAGAGGAGGTCCCGGAAACAGCGCGAAGGCTCATGGGCGCATTCTGGCCCGGCCCCCTGACGCTGGTGTTTCGGGCGGCTCCATCCCTGTCCCCGCGGCTGACGGCACACACCGGACTGATCGGCATTCGGATATCCAGCCATCCCATCGCCCGGAGTCTGGCCCAGGCCCTTGGAGCGCCCCTGACAACCACGAGCGCCAATTTGTCCGGAGGGAAGGAGTGCGTGACCGCTCAGGAGGTCGCCCGGACAATCGGCTCACTTCTCGACGGCATCGTTGACGGGGGCAGAACCCCCGGGCTGGCAGGATCCACGGTTGTCAACGTGGCTGAAGATCCACCGCAGCTCCTTCGAGTCGGCATGATTCCGGAAGGTGAAATCACCAAAGTCCTGAGGGGACGCGCTCTGAAGTAACCCCTTTGGAGCTGTGACATACCGGTTATTTCGTTTTTGAAAACATTGAAGAGTATTCAGATTTCAGGGAGGTTGCCGTGCCATCCGGAAAAACCACGCCATCGGAAACGTACAGCCCGCTCTATTTTCTTGCTTCACTCGGTACGGGCGGACTGACGGTCACATTCTTCATGTGGCTGATGCACTGGACCCCGCATCCCGGCCGCACAGTGCCTGTATTCGAGGATCTGGTCGCCCTTTTTTCCGCCGGCGAGACCGCTGCTCGGGCGGTGATCATCGCGGCGGTTACCGGTATCGCCTTTTATGCCTTCCTCAATCTCAAGTATCTGATCTGGAACCTGATCCGCTTTCAAACCTGGAAAAAGTCCGAGGCTTATGGCAGACTCCGCAGCTCCAACGCGGAAACCCAACTGCTGGCTATGCCGCTGGCCCTCGCAATGAGCGTCAACGTCATCTTCATCCTTGGGATGGTCTTTGTCCCCGGACTCTGGAGCGTGGTGGAGTATCTCTTCCCCCTGGCAATCGCCGCCTTCCTTATGATCGGACTGATGGCCTTCCGCATGCTGGGAGCATTCTTCGGTCGGGTGCTGACGGTTGGCGGATTCAGCTGCGCGGTCAACAACTCCTTTGCCCAGGCACTTCCAGCCTTTGCCCTGGCCATGATCGGCGTGGGGCTGGCCGCACCTGCCGGGATGTCAGCTACCCCTCTGGTGGCTGGTCTCGGGCTGGTCCTTTCAACCTTTTTCCTGATCGCTACGCTCCTCATCGGAGGCATCGCACTGGTTCTGGGCATCCGCTCGATGATGGAAAACGGCGCCAATATTGAAACCGCACCGACACTGTCGGTATTCATCCCCCTGCTGACGATTATCGGCATCCTGTCTCTGCGCCAGAGCCACGGACTCGGCGAGCATTTTGAACTGGCCAGCGGCGGCGGCAACCGATTGATGATGCTTTCACAGTTTCTTTCAGCCCAGTTACTCTTTGCGCTGCTGACAGGAGCGGTTCTGAGGCGCCTTGGCTATGCAGGGAAGTTTATTTTCGGAAGGGAAACATCGGTAGGCTCCTACGCCCTGGTCTGCCCTGGGGTGGCACTGGCGGTGATGACCCATTTCTGGCTCAACCGGGGCATGGTGGATGCCGGGCTGATCGCCAAGTTTTCCACGGGCTACTGGGTCATCTCAGCCTTGGCCGTGGCAATCCAGCTCGGAACGATGGGGCTGGTCCATATCCTGAACCGCAAGCACTTCTGAGGATTCCAGGCAAGGAAGACTGCCTCATGCCGTCGACCGCCCCAATGCACCGGCACCGAAGGCTGGTCGACGGACATGAGCTGGAATGGCTAATCTTTTTCCATGGAGGTTTTCCAGACCTCCCAGACCTTGCCGACGAGGTCCGGACCGGGCTTGAGCGTGATCTTGCCGGGCTTCCAGCCTGACGGAGTCGCCTCCGCCCCCTCCGTTGCCCGGACATGTTGAAAGGCCTGGATCTGGCGGAGGTTTTCCGCTACCAGGCGCCCAACAGGAGGCGTGAGCACTTCATAGGCCTGAATCACGCCATCGGGATCAATGATAAACCGGCCCCGGTTTTCAACTCCAGCCTCCTCGTCGTAAACACCGTATGCCATTCCCAACTTTCCACCTCCATCGGAAAGCATGGGGAAAGGAACACCACCGGGAACCATTTTCGCCAGCTCGTAGTCGTTCCACATCTTGTGGACAAAGACGCTGTCGACACTGATGGAAAAGACCTCGGCTCCAAGCTTTTGAAATTCCGCATAATGATCGGCGACCGCCGAAATTTCGGTCGCTCAAACGAATGTAAAGTCTCCCGGATAGAAGCAGAGGACCACCCACTTGCCAAGAGAATCTGAAAGTTTTACCGAAGTAAACTCCCCCTTGTGATACGCGGGGGCAACGAAATCCGGCGCCGGTCTTCCTACCTGAATCATCTTCTTCACCTCCTGGGACGGCTGCGCCCCCTTTGTCTCCGCTACTGTTTCCTTAGACTGTCCGACCAACCCGCCCGTGGGGCGGGCGCATCCTACTTTGGCCTTTTCCGCCATCTCAAACCTCCTTTCTCCAATGGTGATCTCCCCTATCTCCATCTCATGAACCGCTCAAAAACACTCCTTGCTTCACATTTTTCGGCTTTGGCGGTCGCAACGCATCAGGGAACGTGGGGTAGAAAGGATCCCCCTTTGACACAACAAGGCGGGCTCCTGGGTTAACCGCTTTATTCAGGATGGAATACCTGCCCGTTTTCCATTCAATTCGGGAATAGAATAATCCAGGGGATCCTGCCTGTCAAAGCAAATAACGACGCTCAGCCGGGGCCCCCTGTTACAGAAGGCGCCGGACCAGGGATTTGCAGAGCGTCCATGCCGGCAGTGCGGCGGTCTGACATGAAAAAACTTGGATGGATCCTTAAATTAAAGCAGAAAAATAAATTGAATATCTGATTAAATATTGAAATATGATTCTTCTGACCATTAAGTACTTATAATCTTTAAGATCTGTATGATAATAATCCTGAACGATGCCTGTGCCCCGGCCATTGTGATGCCTGCGATTTCCATTGAGGCGTCTTGATGGCCATAAAAAATGCTTGACGTGAAAACTGAAAAAGAGATAGAGAGAAAATCAAATTTTAAATTAAAAATTTATTTTCATAAGAAAGCCCTTCAGCAGCCGTTTTTTTTAGAATCATCAAAAATAAAGTGTGTTCAGTCACCGGAATCTTTTCCGGCTGGATCAGCACCGTGGCCGCTGGGAAAAAAAAGGGCCTCAGCAGTTAAACGGAACCTGCCGACCATCGCGATCCCTTCCGTTTGATTATAGTTGACAATATCTGAAGTTTCTAGGAGGAAAGTTTCATGGGTCTTAAGACAAAGGAAGAGTACATTGAATCGCTGCGGGCTCTCAAACCCACGGTCTATATGTTTGGAGAAAAGATCACCAACGTCGTCGACAATCCCCGGATCCGCGCCGGCATCGAAGCCACGGGCGCGACCTATGAGCTGGCCAGCATGCCGGAAAATAAGGATCTTTTCGTTACGATCAGCCCCTTGATCAACGAACCGGTAAGCCGTTTCACCCTGCCGCCGGCCAGCATAACGGATCTCGTAGCGCGGGTGAAGATCAACCGCAAAGTGGCCAATTACGTGGGAACCTGCCATCAGAGGTGCACCGGCCTGGACTGTCTGTCCACCCTGGCCATTGTCACCTATGACATCGACAAGAAATACGGCACCCACTACAATGAAAACTTTTTGGAATTCCTCAAGCACATGCAGAAAAACGACCTCACGGGAAACGCTGGAGTCACCGACGTAAAGGGCGACCGCTCGCTGGCGCCCCACGAGCAGGTGGACAAGGATATGTTTCTCCGCATCGTGGAAAAGAGGGAAGACGGGATCGTGGTCCGGGGTGCCAAGTCCCACCAGACGGGCTCTCTTTCCTCCCATGAAATCATCGTGCTGCCCACCCGTGCCATGGGCAAGAACGACGGAGACTACGCCGTCGCCTTCGCGATTCCCGCCGACAGCCCGGGGCTCATCCATGTGGTCGGCCGCTCCAGCCTCGACAAGAGAGAGCTTGACGGCTATGACTGCGGAAACATGTATTATTCCAAGTACTGCCCCACCCTGATCTTCAACGATGTTTTCGTTCCCTGGAACCGTGTTTTTATGTGCGGCGAAACGGAATTCGCAGTGGACATGGTGGTCAAGTTTTCCTCGTTCCACCGCCAGAGCCACGGTGGCTGCAAATCCGGAAAGATCGACTGCATGACCGGCGCCGCCCTCACCATGATGGACTACAACGGCACCGCAAAGTTGAGCCATCTCAAACAGAAGGTCATCGATATGATCCACAGGGCGGAGACGCTGTACGGCTGCTGCCTGGCATCGTCTTATGAAGGAAAACAGCAGCCATCGGGAAACTACTTCATTGATACAGTCCTGGCCAACGCCTCCAAGATCCATGAGGGTAAAGAGATGGCCGAGGCAACGAGGCTCATGATAGACATCGCCGGTGGTTTCGTTGCAGATCTTCCCTCCGACAGGGATTTCGAGAATCCGGAAATCGGTGGGCTCCTGAAGAAATATCTCAAGGGCGTTGACAGTGTCCCCGTGGAAAATCGCATCAGGATGTTCCGCCTGGTGGAAAAGATGGCCCTGGAAAGCGCCGACACCATCTCCGACATCCATGGCGGCGGATCTGCCGAAGCGCATCGGGTGACCATTTTCCGTGAGACAGACACCGAAAGCAAGAAGAAGGCCGCGAAGCGGTTAGCTGGAATTAAAGACTGATTACTTCTCCATCACTGAAGGCAAGGAAGGCCGGTTCTGCAGCTCACGGATGTGAAAAGCGGCCGGCCTTCTTTTTTTGATTTTATCCTCTTGTCCTCGTTGAAAGACTGAACGTTTTCTGATATGAGCTTCGCGTACGTTTCGGATCAGACGTATCTGGCCGGGATGTATAAAAATCCTTGAAAGCAACAACTCTCAGAGGAACATTCGAATTGACATGACCAATTTCTACGATGTGATCGTCATCGGCGCAGGGGTGGTGGGCAATGCCATCGCCCGGGAACTTTCCCGATTCGATATCAAGACGGCAGTGCTTGAACAAGAGCTTGATGTAGGAGGCGGGACCAGTTCCCGGAACAGCGGCGTGGTCCACTCCGGCATCCACTACAAACCCGGCACGCTTCGGGCGGAGCTCGATGTCCGGGGCAATGCCATGATGGGAGCCCTCTGCAAAGACCTCAAAGTCAAGATCCAGTATATCGGAAAACTCACGGTGGCTCAGGAGCAGGCGGATATAAAAACGCTCCATTCCCTCAAGGAGCAGGGAGAGGCCAACGGCGTTCCCGGTCTGTCCATTCTGAACAGGGAACAGATGGAGAAGCTGCAGCCAGGCATCGGAGGCATCATGGCCCTCCATTCTCCGAGCACAGGCATCATCTGTCCCTACGGCCTCACCATCGCCCTGGCTGAAAACGCTTACACCAACGGGGTTTCCTATCATCTCGGACAGCAGGTGACGGCGATCAGCAGGACGGCAGAAGGATTTGACATCTCCACCCGCCAAGGAGAACGCTTCAGGAGCAGGGTCCTGATCAATTCCGCCGGCCTCTACTCCGATGCGATCTGCCGGATGCTGGGAATCGACGAATACAGGATCTACCCCTGCCGCGGGGAATACCTCATCCTGGACAAGCGGCTGGCCGGATCCCTGTCGCTGCTTGTCTATCCGGCTCCCCACAAGGGAGGCGCCGGACTCGGCATCCACCTGACGAACACCGTGGACGGCAATATCCTCATCGGTCCCAGCAACGAATACGTCGATGAAGCGGACGATTACGCCTCTACGGCGGAGATCATGAACCTCCTCAAGAAAGAGGGGCACGAACTCCTGCCAGGGATTTCAGCAGCGGATTTCATCCGCAATTTCTCCGGCTTGAGGGCCAAGCAGGCCCCGCCCAGCGAAGGTGGGTTCCGGGACTTTGTCATCGAGAGCCGCAAAGACATCCCCGGTTTCATCAATCTCGTGGGCATCGAAAGTCCCGGCCTGACCTCCGCGCCGGCCATCGGCCTGATGGTCCGGAATCTGGTGGAGGAACTTCTGCCCCTTCCGCTGAAGGACTCCTTTATTGCCGAACGGGAGGGCCGGGCAGGATTCTTTTTCGAGCTGTCCCCGGAAGAAAAGGCGGATCTCGTAGCCCAGGACCCCGATTACGGGGAGGTCGTCTGCCGCTGCGAACAGATCACCCGCAAAGAGGTCCTGGACGCCATCCAGAACCCCCTGGGCGTCCGCACGATCAACGGGCTGAAATACCGCTCCCGGGCCATGATGGGCCGCTGCCAGGGCGGGTTCTGCCTGCCCAGGATCGTTGCGATCCTGGAAAAGGAATTCGGGTACAGGCCCGAAGACTATTTATTACAGCACGCTGCTTCCCCGCTTTTTGCCGGTCGAGTGCGATAGGAAAGACAAGACGATGCAAACTCTAAAACGCGATCTGGTGGTTATCGGAGGAGGACCGGCCGGTTTGTCGGCGGCGGTGTCCGCCCGTCAGAACGGCTGCGACAATGTCCTCCTTCTCGAAAGGGACCGAATCCTCGGAGGGATCCTCAATCAGTGCATCCATGACGGATTTGGACTGCACCGCTTCGGCGAAGCACTCACCGGGCCGGAATACGCCCAGCGCTACATCGACGAATACGAAAAGATGAAGGGCGAAGTGATGCTGGGAACCATTGTCCTCAACATGGACGCCGAGCGGAACCTTTTCGTCAGCTCCCGGAACGGCTTCACAAAGATTGACGCCCGGGCGGTGATCCTGGCCATGGGCTGCCGGGAACGCACAGCCGGGGCGATTTCCCTTCCCGGCACGCGCCCCTCGGGGATCTACACGGCGGGAGCGGCCCAGAACTTCATCAACCTGCAGAATATCATGGTCGGTAAGCGGGTGGTCATCATGGGCTCAGGGGATATCGGCCTGATCATGGCCCGCCGGATGACCCTGGAAGGGGCCAGGGTGGAGGGCGTCTTCGAGCTTCTCCCCTACTCCAGCGGGTTGCCCCGCAACATTCAGCAGTGCCTGAACGACTATGGGATTCCCCTTCACCTCGCCACATCCGTCGTCCAGATTCATGGGAAAGAGCGCTTGACGGGGGTGACCGTGGCCCGCATGGACGGAAGTTTCAAACCGATTCCGGGAACGGAGTGGTTCGTCCCCTGCGACACCCTGCTGCTTTCGGTGGGCCTCATTCCGGAAAACGAGCTTTCCCGGAACGCCTCCATTGCCATCGAGCCGCGGACCAGCGGCGCTTCCGTGGACGATACCCTGATGACCAGCATTCCCGGCGTTTTCTCCTGCGGAAATGTTCTTCATGTCCATGACCTGGCGGACTGGGTTTCGGAGGAGTCCGCCCTGGCCGGGCAGTTTGCCGTTCAATACCTCAACGGGGAGATTTCCCCGCCCCAAAAATCCATTCCGATTCTGGCCGGAGAAGGGGTTCGCTATGTCCTCCCGCAGAGCGTCAGCGGCCGGCGGGACGTGACCCTTTCCCTCCGGGTGGCATCTCCCTCCCGGAATCGCGTCGTCAAGGTAAACGATGGCGAAAGGCTGGTGGCAAACAAGAAAATGCTGAGGCTTCACCCTGCGGAAATGATCCACATCAAGGTCAAGGCGGAGAAGATTTCCGAAGCCGGCAGACTGGAGGTGTCCGTGGCATGATCAAAAAAGAACTGACCTGCGTCCTGTGCCCGAACGGCTGCCCGCTGGAGATTACCCTGGAGGACGGGCCGACGCCCGTGATCAAGGAGGTTGTCGGCTATCACTGCAAGAGGGGTCCGGAATGGGCGGAGCAGGAACTCATCAACCCCATGAGAACCATTGCCAGCAGTATCCTGGTGGAAGGCGGAGACTTTCCCCTGGTCAGCGTTCGAACCGATTCCGCCATCCCGCTGGCCAGCATCGCCAAGGTCATGGAGGCCATCAAGGCAGTCCGTTTAAAGGCGCCGGTGCGTATCGGAGACATCCTCATTTCAAAACCGGCGGATACATCCTGCAACATCATCGCCACCCGCCATGTGCGGACCGCTTCATAGTTCCAGTCCCGCCTCGTAGGAACTAACGGGCGGGGTGATGGCGGCGCAGACCTGCGAACGCAGCGGGGCAGATGGCGCAACCCGGTTGGCGTGCGTTCCGGGACGAACAAAAAACGGGGGCCAATGACTGAAATCCGTCACCGGCCCCCGCTCTTACAGGCTCAACAACTGTCTTATTTCGGCAGCTTCTCTCCTCCCACGGTTGAAACCCTCGCCGTCGCTACCCCCGGGGGTTCATGGGGGAAGATGATCATGAAGGGAATCTGCCCCTTCGGCTCCACCCGGATATTCTGGGAGTCACTGCCCATCGGAAGGTCCAGCTCCTTCTGCAGGGCTTCCTCGGACAAGGCCGCCAATTCATCATCGCTGAGCAGATTGCCGCTGTATGCCAGCCGCTCCGTGATGATCACTCCGTTGCCGTCATAAAGCTCTCCCTTGACCTGTATCCGCGTGACCGGGTAGCTCGATGCATTCAGCGCCACCCCCTCTATGACCCGCAGCTGACCCGCCGTCACGTTGTCGACGAACCGCTGCCGGACATTTTGAAGCTTGATCTGATTCAAATGAAATTCAGCCGGGCTCGTCTCCGTTCCCACCAGGTTTCCGAGGGCGGGAACCATTGAGGACAGGTTGGAGATCAGACGCTCGCTCATTCCCGGGGAAAGCCACACATACACGCCCCCAAAAAGAAGATTGATGAAAATGATCAGGACAATGATCCGCCAGGGTCTCCAGAAACCCCGTTTGACCGGCGGCGTCGCCACAGGGCCCTCCGTCTCCAGCTCCACCTGCTCGAATTCCTTGTATCCTGTAACTTCCGATTTCAGGATCTCCTGAACGTCTTCCGCCTCCACGACCCCTTGCTGGCCGCTCTCTTTTTCGATCGTGACGAGGGCCTCCGGCTGATGATGTTCCTCAAAGGTTTTCTTCGTCTCTTCGATCTTGGCCAGAATGGTATCAAGCTCTTCCTTGTTCGCGCTGATTTCGAGGGTTTTGTCAAAATCGGCGGGGCCCGTGTCCGCTTCGGGAGGCGCGGCGCCGGTCTCCGTCAAGGCGGCAGGTTCTTCACTGCGCGTCATCCTGACAGGATTCTCCTGAAAAAAGACCTCCTGGCAACGGCTGCAGCGGACCCACACACCGTCACCCTCCATCAGAGACTCATCAAAGCGGAACCGGGTAGAACATTTAATACACTGGATAATCATAGTTATTCCCCTTCAAGGATTCCGGATTAAAGACCTTACAGTTCGTCAACACGATACACATCCGGCAGAAATCGACCTTTTTCGTTGAAATCGAGGCCATATCCTATTACAAAGGCATCGTCCACAGTAAATCCGACATAGTCAGCCTCAAAAGGAACCTTGCGCCGCCCCCGCTTATCGAGAAATGCACAAACCTTCAGGGAGCGGGGATTCCGTTCCAGGAACCAGTCCACGAGAAATTTCAAGGTCAGTCCCGTATCCACAATATCCTCGACAATCAGGATATCCCTCCCCTTGATGGAGGTTTCAATATCCTTCGTCATGACCACCTTGCCGGAACTCGACGCCCCTGAACCATAGCTGGCCAGCCTTGCAAAATCAACCCGGCAGGGAATGCGCAGCGCCCGGATCAGGTCGGCCATAAAAATAAAAGCCCCCTTGAGAACGCCGACAACAATGAGTTCGCTGTTGGCGTAATCCCGTGATATCTGTTCGCCCAGTTCCCCGACGCGCCGGTCAATGGCATCCTTCGAGATCAGGATCTGTTTATTCATGGTTTCCATAATTACAATAGAGCTCTCAAGCAAAAATCATATCACTCAGGAATCAGCCCACTCCTTTTTATTCTGTCCGCAGGAAGACGGCGCAACGGAATGTCAGCGCGAGGCGGAATAAGCCTCGACGAAGGCATCGATGTGTCCTTGAAGAATCTTCTCGGCGGCCAGAAGTTCGTCCCTGCCTGTAAAACGGGAGGAAAGGCTCAGAAGGATGGAATCGAAGCGTGACGTTTTGCATCCCAGGGCTTCATAATCTATGCGATCAATCCTGTACTCGGATCCGTCAAAAAAATACTTTCCCAGCCGGTTCACCGCCGGATCGCTGTACGGCCAGGCCAGCTTCAGCTCGAAAAACTCCCGAACGATCTTCCGCAGGGGTTCCGATTTCATTTTTTCCGGGTGGGGCGTCTCCAGGAGACGGTCACCGACCATGCGGAAGTAGGATTTTACAAGATCGATATCCGTCACGCACAGTCCGTAGAGATACCAGTCGTCCAGGACGAAAATCAGCGCCAGTTTTTCCTCTTTCGTCAGATACGTGTAACTGGGGCAGAAATGGCCGTCACAGAGCTCCCGGCCGTAGAATGAAACGCCCCGAAGATCCACGCCGCCGTTCTGAAGGGGGTGAAGAAGGCAACCGACCCGCTTCTCTCCGGGATCGAGAAAACCAAGGTATTCACAGCAGTAAATCACCTCATAGCGGCGGGCCTGGTCTTCCGAGCTGCGGACCAGGTTCGAATAGTGTTCCAGATCGCCCGGACTTTTCACGATCTCGGGAAAAAGCGCGGTTCGCCAGCGCAACCGGCAAATCAACGATTCTCGGCCGCTTTCGGCATAATTGTACAATCCGCAGCAGGCGCCGCAGGACTTGCAGGAATCCGGCTGACAAAGATGAACAAAGGTGTTGTCTGGGTTCGAATTTTCGGCTTCCATGGATGAAAAGGGACTATAAGAGGAATGGATTTGCAGGTCAAGCATAAAGATGATAAGGAGTCAGCTCTCGAAAAGAACGGAAAAGATGAATTCCAGTATTTTCGAAACAGGAAACGTAAGGACACCATCAACCATGAAACGACAAATTGAAGAAATCAACCTGCCCAACGGACTGACCATGCACATCTGGGATGCCTCGCGGGTCATTGCGGCTGATACGACGAGCGTCATCCTGATCGTGACGATCCAGATGGAGCTGAAGGCGGACTATTTTCTGGAATCGGACCATTACAGACTGACGACCTCCGTCTTCGGAAAGGAAATGCCGTACGAATACAGAAAGGAACGGACCTTCGTCAAGACGCGGGACGCCGGGACCGTATTCCAGGAGCTCCTGGAAACCTTCAAGGCCGATGCCCTGTCCTATCTCTCCCGGGCCACCTTTCCGGAACAGTTCGCCCGTTCAAAACACAGGGAAATTCTCAATAATCCCTATCGGTACCGGGAATACCTTGAAAAGGGAATCTGAAGGGAGCATCGAGAATTGTCAATAAACCAGGAAGAGCTTCTTGCCTTGGTTTCCAAACCGAGCCGTTATCTCGGGGGAGAAGTCAATTCCATCCGAAAGGATCCGGGCTCCTGCTCCGTCCGCATCGCGCTGGCCTTTCCCGACACTTACGAGGTCGGCATGTCCCATCTGGGCCTTCAGATTCTCTACGCAATCCTAAACGGTTACCCCGATGTGGCCGCCGAACGATGCTACGCCCCCTGGCCGGACATGGAAAAAGTGCTGCGCACCCACGGGCTTGCGCTGACGACGCTGGAATCCCGAACGCCCCTGTCGGCGTTCGATCTGGTCGGATTCTCACTTCAATATGAATTGTCCTATACCAATGTCCTCAATATGCTGGAGCTCGGCGGCATTCCCCTGCGGTGTTCCGAGCGCTCTCAGGACGCCCCCCTCGTTATCGCCGGCGGACCCTGCACATTCAATCCCGCCCCGATGGCACCTTTCATTGACGCTTTCGTGATCGGCGAAGGCGAGGAGGTGATCTCCGAAATCGCCGCAGCCCTGAGACAGGCAAAGGCCGGGAAATATGACCGGAACCGACGGCTGGAGCAGCTCGCGTCCATTCCCGGCATTTATGTTCCCACGCATGTTTCAGGCCGGAGGATCCGCAAACGGATCGTGTCCGATCTCGATTCATGGCGGATGCCGTCAGCTCCCGTGGTCCCTTTGATGAAAACCATTCATGACCGCATCACCCTGGAAATCGCCAGGGGATGCACCAGGGGATGCCGGTTCTGCCAGGCCGGAATGGTCTGGAGGCCCGTCCGGGAGAGGAATCTGCACACCCTGGAGATTTCAGCAGAGGAGCAGCTCGCCTCCACGGGCTATGACGAACTGTCCCTTCTTTCTCTCAGCTCCGGCGATTACAGCAGGATCGAGGATCTGCTGATCCGGCTCATGAACCGGTATTACGACCGCCGGATTGCCCTGTCCCTCCCCTCTCTCCGATCGGAAACCCTCACGCGGACGCTCATCGAAGGCATCCGCAAGGTGCGCAAGACGAGTTTCACCCTGGCTCCGGAGGCGGGAACCCAGCGCCTGCGGAACGTTATCAACAAGGGCAATACGGAAGAGGACCTCCTGGCCACGACGGCCCAGGTTTTTGACGCCGGCTGGAAGGCTGTGAAGCTGTATTTCATGATCGGCCTCCCGTCTGAACGGGAAGAGGATCTGGACGGCATCGTCGAACTGGGGCACAGGGTCCTGAGGCAGGCCCGGAACCGGGGGCAGGTTACCCTGAGCCTTTCGACCTTCATTCCCAAGCCTCACACACCCTTTCAATGGCACCGACAGATCGGGATGGACGAAATTGCGGAGAGGCAGCAGTATGTGAGAAAAGCCGTCCGCAGCCGCAGCATCAGCGTCAAGCTCCACGACCGCCGGATGAGCCTGCTTGAGGGGCTCTTCTCCCGGGGGGACCAGTCCCTGGGAAATCTCATCGAAAGGGTGTTTCGTCTCGGCGGGCGGTTTGACGGCTGGAGCGATCAACTGCAGTTCGATCTCTGGGAGCAGGCCATGGAGGACCTGGACATCTCGGCGGACGCCTATCTCAGGGAGCGCACCTTCGACGAGGCCCTGCCGTGGGATTCCATAGACTGCGGCGTGAGCAGGGATTTTCTGCTCCAGGAACTCCAGAATTCCCTTTCCGGCACGTTGACGGAGGACTGCCGGAACGGGGCCTGCCGCCAATGCGGCGTCTGCGATTTCAAGGAATTCCGGATCGAAAAGGCGCACACCGAACAGCAGAAGCCTTGTGAAGCCGCTACCGGCCGGCCCGGCCAGGAACCGGAGCCGCATGTTCCGGCCTCATGCCTCCGGATGATTTTCCGGAAACTGGGAAGGGCCAGGCTGCTGTCCCACCTGGAAATCACGGAAGCCCTGATCCGGGCCATCAAAAAAACGGGTTCGACCTTTGTCTTTACCGAAGGCTTCCATCCTCATCCGAAGATTTCTTTTGCCTTTGCCACGGCCGTCGGCATGGAAAGCGAAGGGGAGTATGCCGATATTCATCTTCGGAACCTCTCTTCAGGGCCGGGGGACCTTGCCGGAGCGATCAATTCCGGTCTTCCCGAAGGGCTGGAAGTGGTGGAAATGACTGAAATCCTTCCGGGGACCCCGTCCCTTTCAGACACCATTCGCGGGTTCGTCTACGAAATCACCGTACCGGAACGCCTGGCGGCTGACGTTCCATGGCCCCGGGTGGAGCAGAAAGCGGCTGAATTCCGGGAGGCATCCTCCTTTTCGATCCTTCGAGAAAAAAAGGGCCGGAAGATCGTCCGTGACATCCGTCCCCTGGTGGAGGCTCTTGAACTTTCAAAAGAATGCGGAACGCTGAGACTCCGGCTGCTCTTCGGATCGGAGGGGGGGGTCAAGCCGGGCGAAATTCTCACCGAGGTGCTCGAATTCGAGCGAGACATCGTACCGCTGATGGAGCTCCGAAAGCTGGAAACCTTGTTTTCCCCGTAATGGGATGGAAATCATCCGGCGTTTCCGGAAATTTTCACTGGCCCCTCAACAAAAGGATTGACAAATACGGCAATATTTTTATAATCATCAATTCAAATTTTAACTGATAAGAAGGATGACATGGATATGTATGCAGTTATCAGGACAGGCGGGAAACAACACAGGGTTTCAGAAGGAGAATTGCTGACCGTTGAAAAGCTCGATGGCGGCAAAGGAGATAGCGTGGTCTTCGACTGTGTGCTGATGGTAGCAAGGGAAGGAGAGGTCCGGGTGGGAACGCCTGTTGTGGAAGGCGCGAAAGTTGTCGGTGAAATCGTCTCCCAGACCAAAGGTCCGAAGATTTATGTTTTCAAGAGGAAAAGGCGAAAGGGCTTCCATAAGAAAACGGGGCATCGCCAGCAACTGACACAGATGAGAATCAAGGAAATTTCGGTTTAAGCGGAGGGCGTCATGGCACACAAGAAAGGACAGGGAAGTTCCCGGAACGGCAGAGACAGCAATTCCCAGAGGCGCGGGGTCAAGGTGTACGGCGGCCAGAGCATTCATGCAGGGTCCATCATCATTCGTCAGCTGGGGACCAAAATTCATCCCGGCAACAACGTCGGCATGGGCAAGGATTACACCCTCTATTCTCTGATCGATGGCGTGGTGAAATTTGAACGGTACGACAAGAAAAGAAAGAAAGTCAGTGTTTACGAAGCAGCCTGAAAGCCCGTTGTTGTGCTGGAGGGTCCCGAGCGTTTCCGGAATCCGGAATGCAGGTTGCCGTAAAGGTTTGAGATAGTCTGTCAGCAGGAATAGATAACGGGCTGGTTGCCGCGCAAAGAAGATGAAGGCACTGTTTCAGTGCCTTTTTATTTTCGGGAGCTGCCCCGGCAGCCTGAAGCCGTTCGCATCGCTCCAGGGCACGTTCAGGCAGAAAAGCCAGAATTCCTCATGAAATTCATTGATGAAGCAAAGATCTACGTAAGGGCCGGAGACGGAGGCAGGGGCTGCATCAGCTTCCGCAGAGAGAAGTACGTTCCCTTCGGTGGCCCAAACGGCGGCGACGGCGGAAAGGGAGGCGACGTGGTTCTGCTGGCCTCCGCAAGCCACAATACCCTGCTGAGCCTGAAATACAACCAGCACCACGTGGCCAAAAGCGGAGGCCATGGCGAAGGAAGCAACCGGACGGGTCGGAGCGCTCCCGATCTCATCGTTCCCGTTCCGGTCGGCACACTGGTGATGGATGTCGAATCCGGAGAGGTGCTGGCCGATCTCGTCCAGGAGGGCCAGAGGTATGTCGTCGCTCACGGAGGCATCGGCGGACGCGGTAATGCCCGGTTCGCCACCGCGACCAATCGGGCCCCCCGGTTTGCCCAGCCTGGAATCCCCGGCGAAGAGCGTTGGATCCAACTGGAGCTCAAGCTGCTTGCCGATGTGGGAATCATCGGGTTGCCCAATGTCGGGAAATCCACCTTCATCTCCAGAGTATCCGCAGCCCGCCCGAAAATCGCCGATTATCCTTTTACCACACTGACACCTCATCTCGGCGTCGTCCGCTTCGGCGACGATTTTCAAACCTTCGTCCTGGCAGATATCCCCGGTCTTATCGAGGGGGCGCACGAGGGAGTTGGCATGGGAATCCAGTTCCTCCGCCATATCGAGAGAACGTCCCTGCTGCTTCACATCCTTGACATTTCACGGGAGGAATCCGACGGCGGCTGGCGCGATTTTGAAGTCATCAATTCCGAGTTGGCCTCCTACAGCGCCAGCCTGATCCTGAAACCCCAGATTGTAGCCATCAACAAGACGGATCTGCCGGCCACCCGACAGAAACTGGACGATACCCTTATGATCTTTGCGGAACATGGCATCGCTGTTTATCCTTTCTCCGCCGCGACCGGCGACGGCATCCCCGCCCTGCTGAACAAGATCGGAGAAGCTCTTGGAAATATTAGAAAACAGGCAGAAGAACATGAATGAGAACAGGGAAGATGTGCTGAAAAATGTAAAAAGAGTCCTGATCAAAATAGGCAGCGCCGTACTCACAGGGGCTGACGGCCTGGACCTGGAGATCATCCAGCATCTTGTGGATCAGATTGCCGCCCTGACCCGGAAGGGTTTTCAGGTCGTCCTGGTCACATCGGGAGCCATTGCCTCCGGAAAACATCGCCTCGGCATAACCGCGGCGTTGAGGAGCATCCCCCAGAAGCAGGCGGCGGCCGCCATCGGGCAGGGCCGATTGATGCGTGTTTACTCCAACGACTTCGGGAAGCACGGCCTTTATGTCGCGCAGATCCTCCTCACCATGAGCGATCTGACCGATCGCCGGCGCTTCCTCAACGTGCGCAACACACTTTCCACGCTGATGGAATGGGGCGTCATCGCCATCATCAATGAAAACGACACGGTGGCCATCGACGAGATCAAGTTCGGCGACAACGACAACCTTGCCGCCATGATCGCCAACATCATCGAAGCCCAGATGCTGATCAATTTGACCAGCACGCCCGGGCTCTATGACCGCAATCCGGCTGAATTCAAGGACGCCCGCCTCATTCCCCTTGTCCGGGAAATCACTGAGGACATCGAGACGGCCGCCTCAGAGGAGGGAACCTCCGTCGGAACGGGAGGGATGAAAAGCAAGGTCATGGCAGCCAAAAAGGTGACAGCCTTCGGGATCCCCTGCATCATTGCCCCGGGCAAAGAGAAGGACGTCCTGTCGCGGATCTTTGACGGAGACGAAGTGGGCACCCTCTTTCTGCCAATGAAGGAGCACCTCAACAGCAGGAAATACTGGATCGCCTTCACCCTGAGATCCCGGGGCATCCTGAGCATCGACAACGGTGCACGCATTGCGATCCTGGAAGAAGGGAAAAGCCTGCTCCCTTCAGGAATCGTCAGTGTGGAAGGAGACTTTGTCGTGGGAGATCCGGTCACCTGTGTCGACAGGGACGGTATTCCCCTGGCGAAGGGCCTGGTCAATTACAGCGCCGGCGATATCCGGAAGATCATGGGACTCAGAACGTCAAGAATCGAACAGGTTCTCGGACACAAGGACTATGACGAAGTCATTCACCGTGACAACCTGGCAGTGACGCGGCGGAGCCGCAAATAGGAAAAAGGGCCCGGCGCAGGCAACGCTAGGAGTCTGCCCTGCTGGGCCTTTCCTCCCGCAAGATTGCCCCCCCTTCATGATGCCGATTCAGCCGGGAGGACCGGCTTTTTTGATGGCTAAAAGGCCGCCCAGGTTTCCAAAGCCTCAAGAAACACTCCCTGCCCCGACACATCCAGGAGCAATCCCCGCTGCCTCCGCTGCGGCAGGACATGGAATCTGGGCCAGGTCCCCCTTCCCCTTCATCAATCCCCAACACCCGCTGGAAAGAAATCGACCTCCTCCGAAGCCGTCGCCGTCTCTGATCAGGGTTCAATTTATGCATCTTATGCGCACACCATAGCATGGTGCGCTTCAGGGACCTTTAGAAATTGACGATAAAAAACGGAGGCTTGTATGAACAGAACGGTATCTCTGCGGGTTTTGTTTGCGGTTTTTCTAATGCTTTCTTTTACATGGACCGTCAATGCTTCAGATGAAGCTTCCGGCAGCCTGCGAAAGTGCAAAGGTGAGGTTATCATCGAACGGAACGGGACCGTTGTCACGGCCCTGGAAGGCGCTCCCGTCTACTCCAGGGATACCGTCCGGACAGGGGCGGATGGTTCCGTGGGCATCATTTTCAAGGATCATTCACGAATAAGCCTTGGGCCGAATTCCCGCCTGGAACTGAAGGAGTTTGTCTTCAAGCCGGCCCTCAGACAATTTTCCATGGTCAACCGACTGGCCAAAGGCGTCGCCTCCTTTGTCTCCGGAAAAATGACCAAGCTCTCCCCGGAGGCTGTCGTCCTTGAGACTCCCCAGTCTGTTATCGGCGTCCGCGGCACCACATACAACATTAAAGTCGATTAAGACCAGGATCCCCCATTACCGTTTTTCGCCATGAACACAGCATGCAGGAAAATCAGGGGATCTCTTTTCGTTCTCCTGGCCTTGACGTTTCTATCCGGCTGCGCAACTCCACGGGAGACCATTGTCCTGCTTCAGGATGCCGATGGCGGGGTTGGTTCAATAACTGTTGCCGCAAAAGGCGGAACCAGGATACTGAACATTCCAAATGCCGCGCTGGAAGTCACCGGATCCGGGGAGCGCCTGTCGGACCCGAAAGGAATGGACCCGGGCCAAATTGATCTGCTTTTCGGCAGTTCCATGAAGGCCCTTCCCTCAGAGCCGATGACGTTTGTGTTCTATTTTCTGCATGACACAACAGAGCTGACGGCCAGGTCAAAGAGCCAAATCCCCGGACTCCTGTCCGTCATCCGCGATAGGGATGCCAAGAGGATGTTCTATGAAATAAGCATTATCGGCCACACGGATGCCACCGGGGACGACGAGACCAATATGAGACTGTCCTACGCCCGCGCCGAGATGGTCCGGGATGTGCTCCTCTCCCACGGCATTCGCTCCGAATCGATGGAGCTCAGGTACCACGGGGCGTGGGACCCCGCCGTTCAAACAGGGAAAAATATAAGAGAACCGCTTAACCGCAGAGTTGAAGTTGTTGTAAAATAGCCCGTCATCATGCGCGCACTGCAACGATTATCCGCCCGCCTCCACGGGATCTGGAAGATCAGGAAGGACACCCTGATTATTTTCTGCGGGATTCTTTTGACCTGCGCCGTCGCTTCTCTCTATGTTTTCCAGCCCCTTGTGCTGTCTTCCATCGAACTTAAGCTCTATGACACCCTGCTCAAACTGCGCTCCGCAGGAAATCCTTCAGGCCACATCGTTATTGTCGATATCGATGAAAAAAGCCTCGCCCAGTATGGTCAATGGCCCTGGCCGCGATACAGGATCTCCCAGCTGCTGGAAAAACTGCGCGAAATGGGCGCAGCAAGTGTCGGCGTCGATATCCTGTTTACAGAACCGGACCGAAGCTCTCTGCAGAATATCCAGAGGGAGATTCGATCAGACTTCCACTGCGCCATCAGCCTCTCGGGGATACCCCCTCACTATCTCGACAATGATGCGCTGCTTGCGGGAACCCTGAAAGAAGGTCCTTTTGTTCTGGGGTACCAGTTTGTATTCGGGGACCGCATCGAAAAAAGAACCCGTCTTCATCCGGTTGATCTGCTGTTCAAGAGGGAGCAAGGGGTGTCTGATTCCGAAAACGGCCTTTTCAAGCCGTCCTCTGTCGACGGTCTGTTCCAGCCGCTTTCCGAGGCGACACCGGCTTCGGGCTTTATCAACATAAAGCCCGATCACGACGGAATTATTCGCAGAGTCCCCCTCATCATGGAATATGAAGGCCGATTCTATCCACAGCTCTCCCTAGCGGTGCTTCTGTCTGTCGCCGGGATGGACCAGCTCGTTTTGAGCGTTGGTCAGGCAGGGGCGGAAAGCCTCTCGCTGGGAGGCCTCGAGATCCCCCTGGAAGACAAGGGATCGTTCCTGATCCCCTTTCGCGGCCCACGGGGTACATACCGCCACCTGTCGGCTGCGGACATTCTCAACGGCACCATCGGAAACAGGGAGATTGATGGGCGCATCGTGTTTGTCGGAGCGACAGCCCCCGGCTTGTTTGATATCCGTGCGACGCCGACCGACCCTTCCATGGCCGGTGTGGAGGTGCATGCCAACATCATCGACTCCATCCTACAGGGCGACTTCCTTCTGCGGCCGAAGGCTGCTGTCTTTTATGAGTTTATCGCCCTCCTTTTTTTCGGACTGCTTTCAGCTCTTCTCTTTGCCCACTGCAAGGCTGTTGTCAATCTGACGTTTCTGCTGCTCTCCGCGCTGACGGCGGTCTTCCTTCCCGTCTACCTCTTCCGGAAGGGGATCTATATCTCCCCCCTCTACCCCGCACTGGCCTATGCTTCAAACTTTTCCCTGTTATCCTTTCTGGACTTCTGGCACGGAGAGCGGCTCCTGAAGGAAAAGGCCCGGCTGCAGCTGGCAACGCAGGATGCCATGCTTGAGACGATTGCCAATATCACCGAAACGCGGGACTCGGAAACAGGCGGCCACATCAGAAGAACACGCAGCTATGTGAAGGCTCTGGCTGAGCACATCCGGAATAAGCATGCCTATTCAGAAACGGTGAATGACGCCTATATCGAACAACTCTTCCAGTCGGCGCCGCTCCATGACCTCGGTAAGGTCGGAGTGCCGGACCACATCCTGCTCAAACCCGATAAGCTTACGGCCGAAGAAACAGAGGAGATCAAAAAGCATACCGTATACGGCAAACGCGTCATCGACGACGCGCAGGCCAAACTCGGAGACAGTTCCTTCCTGAATCTGGCGGGTGAAATGGCTTTATACCACCATGAATACTGGGACGGCAGGGGATACCCGACCGGGCTCAAAGGCGAGGAGATCCCCCTGTCAGGCAGAATCATGGCGATAGCGGATGTATACGACGCCCTCATATCGGACCGTCCATACAAAAAGGGATTTCCTCACGAAAAGGCCGTTGAGATCATTCTGGCCGGGCGGGGCTCGCAATTCGACCCCGGGCTCACTGACGCTTTCGGAGAGATCCACGGAACATTCAAATCCATAGCAGAACAGTTTGCCGATGCCGGCATTCATGAATCACTCCGATCGAAAACCCCGAGGGAATAAATCCAGCTTCTTCTGCCGTTTCGCTTGCGGCGTTCCCTTCTTTTTATGGATACTTATTATCCAGGCTGTGCATTTCGTACCCAGTCCAACGCCCACGAAAAAGCCGTACCACCGACTCGGAATCGCCACAAGGCGTTGATATTGTGAATCCATGGGCCATTCAGAAAGATTGGCACATCCTTTGATTTATACCTGTTGTACACTTCAAAAAACGTTCAAAAAACACATCACGCTCAGAAAAGGGACAAGCCATGAAAAAATTTCTACGGATCGGATTAGCCGCTGTGTTGTTTCTGCTCACCCAGGGTTGCTATGTCGGTTTCGAACAGCCTCCAACGGATTACTACGGAGAGCCCTCAAGTTATGAACCGCCTCCCATTGCATTATCGGCCCCTCCGGATGTCATCGTGATGCCTTACACAAATGATGTCTACGCGGTTCCGGACATTGATGTAGACCTGTTTTTCTGGAACGGATGGTGGTGGCGCCCATGGAATGGCCGCTGGTATCGGTCGGAAAACTACAAACAGGGCTGGAGACCCTACAACTCCGTACCTGGTTTCTATTCCGGAGTGGATCCGGGCTGGCGGAAAAATTATCGAGACCGCAACTGGCAGGGGTATCGATGGAACTGTGAGAGGATTCCAAGCGCACGCCTCCAGCATAACTGGAGAACCTGGCAGGGCAATAAATACTGGGAGAAGGAAAAGAGCTGGGGGCTAGAGCGTCACCATCCTCAAACGAAAGAGCAGAGGGGGCAGCAAAGTGTTCCCTGGCAGCCCCGTGACCCGGGGAAGCTGCCTGACGTTGAGAAGCGCAAGCCTGAAAAGGCTGAAAGGTTCATTCCTCCCGCTGTCCAGCGGACCGAGCCGCCCCCCAGGGACAAAGTCCAGAAGCCGGCTTCCCATAAAGGATTCCAGCAGCAAGGCGCGGAGCAGCCGGGAAAGCATCTTCAAGGAACAGTGAAAAATCCTAAGCGGTACGAACCCGCCGGGCAGAAGAACACCCAACCGCCAAGACAGCAGGTACAGAAACAGGCGCAGAAAAAGGTAAAGGGGCCGTCACTAAGACAGGGAGAAGACGCACGGCCATCGGGTCAACCATCTCCAGGGGCCTCGTCATGGCGCGCTGCGTCAACACCGGGGGAGGCACCGCAACGATCGGAGGGTGGGCCCGACAGGCGGCCCGCCAATGCAGGCAGATGAAGGGTACAGGATCCAGCGAAACCATTTTCTTCCGGCCGGCCATCCCGTCAGGCCCTGGCCGGCTCTTTTAACGAAAGCGGTTCATTCCTTCAAAGCGGCGGGAGAAAAACGGCAGGCCTGCCGTTCTGTCAATGGAAGCGATCCGATTTTGCACTTGAAAAGAAACGTGTAATCCCTTATGGGATGACCATGAAGAAGATTGATTTTCATACCCATATTTATCCGGATCATGCGGCGGCCAGGACGGTTGCCGCAATCCGTTCACGGGCAGGTGTTGACGCCTACACCGACGGGACGCTGGCGGGATTGAAAAAATCGATGAAGGCCGCCGGGATCGACCTTTCCGTTGTGTCGGCTGTGGCCACAAAACCGGAACAGGTCCCTTCGATTCAAAGCTGGCTGACGGCCATCCGGCAGCCGGGGATTGAAGCCCTGGCCACGGTGCACCCAGCCGCCCCCCCCGATTCAGAACAGCTGGAAATGCTGATGAACGAGGGGTTCCGGGGGTTCAAACTTCATCCGGATTATCAGGATTTTTTCGTCGACGATCCCCGGGTGTATCCTCTTTATGAAGCGGCTGCGGCAAAAGGAATGTTTGTTCTTTTCCACGCAGGGGTGGATCGAGGGCTGCCCCATCCGGTTCATGCGACACCGAAGCGGCTGGCCGCGGTCCATTCGGACATTCCCGAACTCTGCATGGTTGTGGCGCATCTCGGCGGGGAAGGGGCTTACGAAGAGGCGGAAACCCATCTGTTGGGCCGGAATCTTTACATGGATACGGCCTTCGTACTGCGCAAGACCCCCATGCCGCTCCTGGAGCGCATTCTCAAGGGGCATCCGCCGGACCGGCTGCTGTTTGCATCGGACAGCCCCTGGACGGATCAGGGAGAGGAGCTTCAATTTTTACTTCAGCTTCCCTTCCTCACAGAGACGGATAAGGAAAAAATCTGTTTTTCCAATGCGGCCCATCTGCTGGGATTGGGAAGAGGCGGAAACTTCTGAACAATGGCCCGGCGGGGGCACCCCGACGAGGGTCCAGCAGCCCCTCTGCCGATGCCGTAACCCCAAGAATCTTTTCCGGCACTACTCTGGAATCCAGTGCCCTTCACTGAAAAAGCGGATATTCCATGCGCCTCCCGAAATCCATTGGGCGCCGCAGATCTGGCATCTGATTTCGTTGATGCGGTCGCTATCCGTTATGATTCTCTGAGGGGGACGGAAATGTTCAAAAAGGTCGGGATTGACATCCTGGTCTTCATAATAATCCCTGGATAGTTCGCATATTTCATGGCCGTTGGTACAGGTGATGATCTGTCCTTTGCCTGCGATCTTCCTCGTACCCGGCAGTTCGTCTTCTTCCCCGGAAAGATTCTGATATTCGGGAATCGCTTCCGCAGCCATAGACCAGGCTACCGGTTCTGCAATGGAGTTCTCTCCCTCCAGCGGTTCATAGGGAAGGAAGGTTGTCTCTACAAGCGGCGGCGTGTCCAGTCGGGCCTCGAGTTGACCATTGACAAAGGCGATCTTGATGCGCAGATCATACCAGACGTCCTCTTCGCACTGCTCTTGAAGAAACCGGGTAAAGGACTGGGTGAAAATTCCTAATTCGTTAATAAGCATAAGGGATCCTGAAATTATAATGTTTTGATATTCCTGCACGGACAAAAGACATTCAAGCCGGAGAGCTGAATATCAGTTCCTGGAGCAAAAAGCAATGGTTCTTCAGACGTTAAACCGCCGACAGGATTCCGTTCCGCAATGCCTGTCATGGCCATGGAGGGCAGGACGGAACAGAGGGGAGCCCACAGGCAACACACAGGCATCTCTTTGTTTTGAATCATCCTTTAAATGACTTTTGCTTTTTCTTTAGGTATAATGTTTCAAAATGCTCCCGGTTTTAGTGTTTATGTTACATTTCCACGCGCGGAAAGCAGGATCTTTTCATGGTGAATTGCTCAGCGGGAAGTTCGAGGGATGTTAACCACAAGAAAAATGTTTGCGAAGGGAGAAGAGCCGTATGAATGCATTGTCCAAAGAAGAATTGAAAACATTGATGCAGAGGCGGAATGATTGGTGCGTATCCATGTTTATGCCGACCTACAGGTCCGGTGTGGAGAGCCAGCAGAATTCAATTCGTTTGCGCAATATCGTTCGCCGTGCGGAAGAAACACTGACAAATTCGAGTTTGCGGACGCTGGAGGTCAAGGAACTTCTCGAACCGGTTCAGGAACTGGTCAACAATGTCTTGTTCTGGCGAAATCAGAGTGATGGTCTGGCCATCTTTCTTTCCAAGGATGAATTCCATTATTTCTGCCTGCCCGTTTCTTTTGACGAAATTCTTGTCATCACGGACCGGTTTCATCTGAAGCCGCTCATGCCGCTTTTGCACGGGGACGAACGATTTTATGTTCTCGCTTTAAGCCAGAATGAAATCACCCTCTTTGAAGGGACGTCCCAGGCCGTTAAAGAGGTGAACGTCGAAACGATGCCGAAGAGCCTTGCCGAAGCCCTGCAGACGGACAATCCCGAACGACAGGTCAAATTCCGGTCGGGAAGGGGAGTCGGGCAAGGGGGAATGATGTCCGGCCATGGCGCCGACATCGAAGATGTGAAAGGCAACCTGTTACAGTACTTCCAGCGCGTCGACAAGGGGCTTCATGACCTCCTCAAAGAGAACAATGTCCCCCTGGTTCTCGCCGGGGTGGAATATCAGTTCCCCATTTACCGGGAAGCCAACAGCTATCCCTTCCTCATGGAAGGGGGCATTTCCGGCAACCCCAAGGGGTTAAGCCCGGAGCAGCTGCACCGTGATGCGTACGACATTGTCACCCCCCATTTTCAGAAAGCTGTGAACGAGGCCCTCTCGCAGTACAACCAATCCATGGGAACGGGCCTGACATCGGATAATGTCCAGGAAATCATCCCTGCAGCCTATCATGGGCGGGTGGGGATCCTGTTTGTTGTCCAGGGATATGAATACTGGGGGACTTACAATCCCGCAAATGACACGATTTCCCTGGATGAAAAGCAGGAGCCTGGAAATGAGGATCTTGCGGATTTTGCCGCCATCCAGACATTTTTGAACGGTGGCATGGTCTTTGTTGTGGAGCCGGGCCTTCTGCCCGCCGGGGCGCGCATGGCCGCCGTGTTCCGCTATTAGGAGAGCCACTCGGATTCCCCGTGGAGGATGGGCTTCTTCTGCGGGGAATTTTCCTTCCAGGCCGGGTTGATAGCCGAGATCAGTACAGTGGCCCTATAGCTCCTCCGGCATCGGGGCCTCTTCCACCCTTCCCTCCTCCACTCTTCCCCGGTAAAGATACCGTTCCAGGAATCGGTGATAGGGGGTCCATCCCGTTTCTTCGTCCCGGAAGTCGTTCAGATATTCCTGGAAGGCGTTGACCTTGGCATCCAGGTCGTCCACGTAATGGACCATCAGGGCCTCCAGGGTTTTCGGGCGCTTGGGGGAGCCGTATTCCAGTATGCCATGGTGACTCAGAATGAGGTGACGGAGTTCCATGGCCAGGGAATCGGGAAAATCGGGGATCCCGGCAATCTTCTGGTCGATCATCTCCACGCCGATGATGATGTGCCCGATAAGCCGCCCTTCAGCGCTGTACTCAACCAGGCGGTCATAGGAAAATTCCTTGATCTTGCCGATGTCGTGGAGGATGCCTCCAGCCAGCACAAGATCCCTGTTCACGCCTGGATAGTGGGAGGCGACCTGGTCCAGCAGCCGGGTTACGGAAAGGGTGTGCTCCAGCAGCCCCCCCAGGTAAATATGATGGAATCCTTTGGCCGCCGGAGCCCGCTTGAAACGCTCGGCGGTTTCCCGGTCATCGAAAAAGGCTTTGAGCAGCTTCTTCAGCGGCGGGTTTTCGATCCGGTTAACATAGGTTTGCAGCTCGCCGAACATCGCTTTGACGTTCCCCCGGGTGGTGGGCAGGTAATCATTGAGAAGAATATCGGAATCATCAAGGGCCGTCAGGGAGTGGATTGAAAGCTGAAGGGAGTTTTTGAAACTCACCGCCCTTGCGTTGACCTGGATGACATCCCCCTTCCGGAATTGCTTGTCCATTTCCTGTGCGTTGTCCCATATTTTGCCATCGACCTGCCCCGTCTTGTCTTTAAGGCGAAGGTTGAGGTAGGGAGAACCCTTCTGGGAAAAGGCCATGTTCTTCTCCGCCACGAGGAAAGAGTCCATCACCTTTTCACCCGGCTGTATATCCTTGATGTATACGGTTTTAACTTTCAATAGGTCCCCCATTACACTTTTCATTGGAAATTTAAAAGGCGGCATGATCGGATCGCAGAAATTGAATTCAATAAAGTTTTTAACGATTATTTTTCCCGGAGGAGCCGATGCTCCCCGGCACGGATCGTCAGTCTCGTCAGATCGAAATATTCCATCAGGGGAATGATGAATTTCCGGGACAATCCTGTCAGCTCCCGGAAGCTGGCGGGCGTCGCCTTTCCCTCCTTCAGGAGAAGCTTTTTGTAATTCTCCCGGAGTTTATTGAGGCTCTCCTGATGAAAATAGAGGTCTTCACTGATCTTGACCAGGACGCCGTCGCGGAGCATGACGTCCATGACCTTGCGCGCCGAATCCTTTTTGGCGGCGAACTGTTCCATCACTTCCCGCATCGTGGGCGGAGTCAAGCCCGCCTTCAGATAAAGGCGATCCAGGGCCTCCCGCAGCTCCGCCAGGTCTTCCTTCAACTGAATCGTATGATCGGCAAGCCGGATAATCTCCCGGTCCAAAACGATTTTCCCCGCCTTTTCCAGGGCCTGGACGGAGGACAGGTACAGCCGAACCGGAACATGGCGTCCCAGAACGGATCGCAGCTCTTCCTTGAGGGAACCTTCCTTGAGAGGATATTTTTTATGGTAAGCGCTTAATTCCTGGAGAATTTTATTCTGAAGCTGCGAATGGAAAGAAGCGGAAACAACCGTGAGATTATCCTTGTCCAGCAGAACGAGCGCATGCCGGGAAAGAAGGTGATCCAGGATTTTCCTCAGCCTCGTTGCCGGAATCCCCGTGCGCATGACCAGCGGGGCAAGAGCAACGCCTTCCGCACCGGACCGCTCGATGATGGCGCTGGTTTTCTCCTCGTCACTGCCGTGATGAAGCTGTTCGAAGGACTCCAGGACAGCCGGGTCATTCCGCTTATGTTTCCGCGGCAGGGGATCCACGATCAGCCCGCCGCCAAGCGTGGTGATGGGGGAATAGCTGCGGATGACGAAGTGGTCTCCGGCCATGGTTACCACCGGTTCCGATGTAAAGAACTGGGCGTAGGCCTTTTCACCCGGCTGGAGCTCTTCCTGGTCCATCAGAAGGATCCGGGCCATGGTTTCGCTGGTCCCGGTATGAAGCCGCACCAAGGAGCGGTGCGTCAGTTTTTTCTTGTCGGGTGGAAGGTATTCCATGAAGGTGTCAACGCGCACGGTAGGCCTCATGGTGTCCGGATGGACCAGCACCTGCCCTCTCAGGATTTCCGCCTTCTCCAGCCCCTGCAGATTGACCGCTGTCCTCTGGCCGGCTTCCGCGGTAGCCACCGCGGCATTGTGAACCTGAAGCCCCCGCACTTTCGCTGTTACGGTTCCCGGAAGCATCTGCACGGTGTCCGCCACACGGACCTGGCCGGAACGCAACGTCCCGGTGACAACAGTCCCGAATCCGCGGATGGTGAAGACCCGGTCCACAGGAAGGCGGAAAACCCCGGTATCGGGCTCCTCTTCAATTCCGGCGGCCACCGTTTCCAGGGCGGCGAGAAGCTCGGGCAACCCTTCGCCCGTCTGCGCGGAAACGGGGATGACGGGCGCGCCTTCGAGAAACGATCCTTTCAGGAAATCGGCCAGGTCTTCCTGAATGAGGTCCAGCCAGTCCCGATCCACAAGATCGATCTTGGACAGCGCCACGAGCCCCTTGCGGATATTGAGGAGGGAACAGATCTGCAGATGCTCGCGGGTTTGCGGCATGACGCCCTCATCCGCGGCAATGACCATCAGGACCATGTCGATGCCCGCAGCCCCGGCCACCATGTTTTTTACAAACCGTTCATGGCCCGGAACATCCACAACGCCGCAGATCCGGCCGCTGCCAAGACGCAGGGAGGCAAAGCCCAGTTCGATGGTGATGCCCCGCTCCTTCTCCTCCTTGAGCCTGTCCGTATCCACGCCGGTCAGCGCCCTGATAAGCGCCGTCTTGCCGTGATCAACGTGCCCTGCCGTGCCCAGAACAATGTGCTTCATGGAATGTTACTACCTTATACCCGCTTTTCGATGAAGGAAGTTCCCTGTTGAAAAAAAAAGACTGTCTGGAGAGTTTCTCCGGGAAAATTCTTCTTAACAAAGTCCCTTCATTTTCACAACGGATAAAAGCATCCCATCTCCTCCCGGAATTTTCAGGCGGGTCCGCTCCCTGAATTTCCTTCCCGGCCCGGAAGGGAAATCTTCCGGTCTCCGCAAAGGTCTTCCTTTCCCTTTCTGTTCTTCCTTGCTATAAAAACCGTTCTTCGCTATGACATGAAAACAGCATTCAACATTGAGGAGATTCCATACCCGTTGACGGACATCAAAAGAACAAGACTATTTTATCATCTCAAAAAATGGATCGAGAAGGCGGTCATGGATTACCGCATGATCGAAAAGGGGGACAGGGTCCTTGTCGGGGTTTCCGGCGGGGCGGACAGCCTGGCCCTGCTGGATCTGCTTAATTCCCCCATGGTTTTCGTCCCCGAATTCCACCTTGTCGCCGTTCACATTGACCTTGGATTTGAGGAGGACTCGGCGGGTTATGACCGGCTGGATCGCTTTTTGAAGGAGGGAGGATATGACTGCGTCCTGGAGAGGACGGAGATCGGACCCCTGTCGCACAGCGCTTACAACAAAAAGAATCCCTGTTTTCTCTGTTCGAGGCTGCGAAGGAAACGGCTTTTCGAGATCGCCCAGGAGAAGGGCTGCAACAGAATCGCCCTGGCACATCACCAGGATGACATCATTGAAACGCTGCTGATCAACATGTTCTATGGCCGGGAAATCAGCACCATGATGCCTGATCAGCCGATTTTCGGCGGAACGAAGCACATCATCCGGCCCCTTGCCTATATCCGGGAGGAGCTGGTCAAGAAGTACAGCCGTGAACGGGAATTTCCGATTCTAGAATCGGCATGCCCAACAGGCCCCGTCTCCCGCAGACGCTACATTAAAGACCTGCTGAACCAGTTGGAGCGGGACAACAAGGACATCCGCGCCAATATTTTCAAGGCGATGGGCCACGTCAAGATGGATTATCTGCCCGGCCTGCCCGCCTCGCGGCGGCCGGTTTCAGACAGAATGGAAATGGTCGTGAACGACTGCGGCCTGGACCGGTAAGGAAATCAGCCATCCGTCATCGTTAACGGCCATGCAGAAAAAGCGGCGAAAAGGACGGACAAAAACCCGAAGGTAAAATCGAAGTGGCAAAGAAGGAAACGTCGGAAAAAATCATCTGCACAAACAAAACCGCCAGGCTCAATTATTTTATCGACGATACCTATGAGGCCGGAATTGTGCTGGTGGGAACGGAAGTGAAAGCCCTGCGGGACGGCAAGGGCAATTTGAAAGACAGCTACGTGGCGGTAAAAAATGAAGAGATCTTTCTTTACGGAATGCACATCGGCCTCTATTCCCATGGCAATCGCCTGAATCACGAACCGGAACGGGTCCGCAAGCTGCTCATGCACAAACGGGAAATCAAGAGGCTTTACGGGAAATCGCGGGAAAAGGGATTTACCCTGATTCCCTTGAAGGTATATTTCAAAGACGGCCGGATCAAGGTGGAAATCGGGGTGGGCCGCGGCAAGAAGCTCTACGACAAAAGAGAGGATCTCAAGCTGAAGGAGGACCGCCGGGCCATGGAGCGCGGCTTGCGAAGCCGCAGCCGGGAAGGATGAGAGTGAAAACTTGGTTCACCCTATCGGTTGACAGAGAGCCCTTGACTTATGATATCGCCGGTATTATTATAACGGAAAGTAAAGATTCCTTGCGGATCATCTGTTCTTTGAGAGAAAAATAGGGGGCGTCACGGTTTCGACGGGGATAGTTGAAGCTGTAGCAGCGTATCGAGGTTCCTACAGGCCTCGTTAAACAGGTAGGAAAACAATACTCGCAAACGACTACGAGTACGCTTTAGCCGCTTAGTCGGCTAACGTTCTTTCTGGTTCCGCCTGCCGGATCAGAGAGGGCGTCATTTCAGGCAGGATAGTCCTTACCTTCTCCTGCGGGGAAAAGGGCGAAATTCAACACGGGATAGCAGCCTGTCAAGCCTGCCTTTGGGCGTTACGGGATGCGAAAGACAAATCAAAGGATACATACGTAGAAACTGCAGTGGAATGTTTTCGGACGCGGGTTCGACTCCCGCCGCCTCCACCATGAGACACAAGACACACCCGTTCATTAGCCGCATCCGGTTACTGGACGGGTTTTTTTTGCGTATTGTCAGCGACTTGAGTCGCTTTCAGGGCTCCGGCGCTACCGCCCCGATCTCTCCCTTTGCGGGAAATCGGTCATACCCCGCTTCTCTTTCGCCTCAAAATTCTCCGCATTCTTACCACCATTCTCCGGACCTCGTCCGGTGTCCTGCATCTTTGCCTGCAACCGCTGCTCGGCGATCTCGTCGGCAAACTGGTTGATACTCTTCATGATTCCGTCATACAGGTCGTTGATGTCCATGGTCGGTCACTCCTCATTTTGGGTTATGCGCTTACTTCCCGGAGAGACGGAAAAAGCGTCGGGTGTCGGTCGAATTTTTTTGTGCTGGCTTTCTGAGGGTTTTCTTGCCGGGTGGCGTTGGGATGTGTCGGAAAAATCCCGCAACTGGCCTGTTTTCCTTTTTCTTCTTGTCTTTATGGGTGACCAGGATTATCTTTCTTTATCAATCTTTCACTACGAATCTCTTCCGAACGGTGAGGTCATGGATAAAATCGACAAATGGCTGACCATTGAGGAATTGGCGGGCTACATCAAGATGAGCCGGACCAAGCTTTACGGTATGGCCCAGCGCGGCGAGGTTCCTGCCTCCAAGATCGGCAACCAGTGGCGTTTCGACCGGGAAGAGATCGATCAGTGGATGAGGGCGCACGCGACTGGGAAGGGGGTAGAACGATAATAACAAAGATGAAAAAACTGACACACCAATCGAGCCTGCCTTTTCCGCCTGCAGCCGATGAACTGCACAAGGAGGGAACCTGGCTGTGGATCCCGTTACGTAAAGAATGGCGGGACGTCACCAACAAGCCCGAAGAGAGGGTCCGTCAGAAATTCATCCGTGCCTTGGTGGAGCATTATGGTTACTCTCTGGAGCAGATGGATCAGGAGCGCCGGACACAGCATGGGCATAAGAGCCCCCGTACCGATATCGTGGTTTGGCAATTATTGGACGACAAGACCGCGAACAGAAGTCCGGCTCTGGTGGTCGAGTGCAAAACCGACACCATCGAGATTCAGGAGCGGGACTACTGCCAGGGCGAGTCCTACACCCGTGCTACCGGATGCAAATTCTTTATCGCCACCAACATCCGCCACACCGCCATTTTCAAACTCGTCCCCGGTGCACCCGGCGAGTTCATCGCCATCAACGAGATTCCCAAGGCCACCGACTGGGGCGACGCCAAACGATTGAAGGAGATCCGCGAATCGCTGGAACAGGAGACAGGAACCATCGAGCGGGCGGGCTGGCAGGCCTTCGAAAGGGCGCTGGGCGTGGTCCCGCCGCCCCCTCTGCCTGACCGGCCTGTGTTTTTAGCGCGTTTCAGGGATGTGGAGCGGTGGAGTCACGACAGCATACTTCGTTCTCTTAAACAACAGACTGAGACCGAGTCCGACATAACTATGATCCCCCTCGATCAGCTCGAAAAGGTAAGCTACGGCATTCAGAAGTGTCCTGCCAATAGGCCAGGTACACATGCGCGTCCCTATTTACGTGTTGCCAATGTTCAGCGTGGTGTTCTGGATCTCCGGGAGATCAAGCACATCAATGTACCTGACGAAGAAATGCCAAAGCTACGACTGGAAGTAGGGGATGTTCTTCTTTGCGAAGGCAACAGCCCCGATCTGGTTGGGCGAGGGGCAATCTGGCGCGGTGAGATCGAAGATTGCGTTCATCAGAACCATGTCTTACGTGTTCGGGTTGATCGGAGTCGCTTATTACCCGAGTTCGTGTTGGCTGTGATCAACAGTGGCCGCGGACAAGGCTACTTTCGCAGCAAGGCCAAGCGCACAACAAATCTGGCATCGATCAACAGCAAAGAGGTGGCTGGACTTCCAGTCCCTGATGTTTCAATCACTGAGCAAGAGAAACTTCTCTCCGGGTTAAATAGCCAGATCGCTGCAGCTAACAGCAAACGCACCGAAGCCGCCACCCTCCGCAAATCCGCCTGGACCGCTTTCGAGTCGGCATTGTTTACCGCTGGAGAGGCCGCCGCATGAGCACCTACCAGCCGCCCTACACCATCACCGCCGAGATCCTGAACCGGGTCGCCGCGATCAGCGAGGCCATCGGGCGGCTGACCGTGCTCACCGATCAGGCGAAAGTCTTGCGGCTGCGGCGCATCAACCGCATCCGCACCATCCACGGTTCGCTGGCCATCGAAGGCAACACCCTGAGCGAGGCGCAGATCACCGCGATTTTGGAGGGCAAGCGGGTCATCGCCCCGCCTCGCGAGGTGCAGGAGGTGAAGAACGCCCTGGCCGCCTACGACCGCTTCGACACCTTGGCACCCGAGGCGGAAACGGACCTGCTGGAGGCACACCGGATTCTGATGTCGGGCCTGATCGACGAGGCGGGCAGGTATCGGCATCGTGGAGTGGGGGTGATGGCGGGTCAGCAGGTGATCCACATGGCCCCACCCGCCGACCGGGTGCCACACCTGATGGGTGACCTGTTCGGCTGGCTGGCCGTCACCGACGCCCATCCGCTCATCGCCGGCTCGGTCTTTCACTACGAGTTCGAATTTATCCACCCCTTCGCTGACGGCAACGGCCGCATGGGGCGGCTGTGGCAGAACCTGATTCTGGCCCGCTGGAATCCCCTGTTCGCCGACATCCCGATGGAAAGCCTGATCTTCGCGCATCAGGCCGAGTATTACCAGGCCCTGCAGGATAGCACCCGCCAGAACGACTCCGCGCCCTTCATCACCTTCATGCTGCGGATGATCCTGGATACCGTGACCAGCTCCGCCCCCCAAGTCAGCCCTCAAGTCACCCCCCAAGTCGGTGAACTGCTGGCGGCGATCCAGGGAGAGATGGGCCGCGAGGCGCTGCAATCCGCCCTGGGCCTTTCGGACCGTAAATCTTTCCGCGAGCGCTACCTCAAACCGGCCCTGGCCGACGACCTGATCGAGATGACCATCCCCGACAAGCCCAACAGCCGCCTGCAGAAATACCGCCTGACCGACAAGGGCCGCCAGTGGCTGGCGCAGAACAGAGACGGGTAACCCGGGGGGGATATGGCTCTGGACTACGCCACATTAGATCTGCTCCGCCAGAACCACCCTGCGTGGCGGTTGCTGTGCGCTCATCACGCGCCGCTGGTGGCCGGTTTTCTGTACCGGGTGTTTATCGTGCCCAATGTCCGCAATTTGTCTCAGGCAGACCTGGTCGAGGCATTGGAAGACGAGCTCTTCGCCCTGCGTGAGCAACTGGGGGCCGAGACCTTTCCCGGAACCGCGCAAAGCTACCTCAACGATTGGGCCGAAAACGACAAAGGGTGGCTGCGGAAATTCTATCCGCCAGGGACGGACGAACCTCACTTTGACCTGACTCCCGCGACGGAAAAGGCCTTGGCCTGGTTGGAAGGGCTGATAGAACGCTCCTTTGTCGGCACGGAATCCCGCCTGCTTACCTTGTTCGAGCTGCTGCGACAGATGAGCGAAGGGAGCCAGACCGATCCGCAAGTGAGAATCGCCGAACTGCAAAAACGCCGCAGCGATATCGACGCGGAGATCGACCGCATTCTGGCGGGTGATATTCCGCTTTTGGACGACACGGCTCTGAAGGACCGTTTTCAGCAGTTTTTGCAACTGGCGCGGGAGCTGCTGACCGATTTTCGCGAGGTGGAACACAATTTTCGCACACTCGACCGGCGGGTGCGCGAACGCATTGCCCTTTGGGAGGGGGCCAAAGGGGCGCTGCTCGAAGAGATCATGGGAGAACGCGACGCCATTGCCGATTCCGATCAGGGGAAAAGCTTTCGCGCTTTCTGGGATTTTCTGATGTCCCAGTCCCGACAGGAAGAGTTGAGCCGCCTGCTGGAACAGGTTTTGTCTCTTCCTCCGATCCTCGCCATGCGCCCTGAAACCCGTCTGCAGCGTGTGCATTACGACTGGCTGGAAGCAGGAGAGCACACCCAGCGAACGGTGGCCAGGCTTTCCGAGCAGCTACGGAGGTTTCTCGACGATCAGGCCTGGTTGGAAAACCGCCGCATCATGGACATCCTGCACAGCATCGAAAACCACGCACTGGCGTTGCGCGGGGAGTTGCCGTCGGGAGATTTCATGCCCTTGGCCGAGACCTCCGCAACGATCGAACTTCCCCTGGAGCGACCTTTTTACCGGCCGCCGATCAAACCCCTCATTGCCGAGATGGCCCTGGAAGAAGGGGATGCGGATGTGGATACGGCGGCTCTCTACGCGCAGGTGGTGGTTGACCGGGCCGAGTTGACCCGGAATATCCGACAGGAACTCCAGGGTCGCAGCCAGATCAGCCTTGCCGAGGTGGTGACCCGCCACCCACTGCGCCACGGATTGGCCGAACTGGTTGCCTATCTGCAGCTAGCCGGCGAATGGCCAAAAACGGCCGTGGACGACGAGGTGCAGGAGCAGGTGAGCTGGCAGATGGAGACTGGCGTCATGCGCCGGGCGACATTGCCGCGCATCATTTTGCTGAGGAATTGATGATGAACGTCGCCGATACCAACCCCAACCAGTCGGCCAAGCCGACTCACGAGCTATCGTCCGTGGTTGTGCCTCTGCTCAAGGGCGTACTCTATCAGGAGGAGAATCCGGGATTGTGGGGCTTGCTGCTGAATCTGCAAGCAAGCGTTCGGGATTACGTCGCCGTCCTCGGTCTGGAGTTGATGCTCGACGAGGCGGAAGGCTACGCTTTTTTGCGTTCCCGGCGGGATGACGATGAGGACGGTCAGGCAGTCATGCCGCGCCTGGTTGCCCGGAGGCAGCTCTCCTATCCGGTCAGTTTGCTGCTCGCGCTCTTGCGGAAAAAGCTGGCCGAGTTCGATGCCACTGGCGGCGACACGCGTCTGATTCTTTCCCGGGATGAGGTGGTGGAGTTGATCCGGATTTTTCTGCCGGCGGGCAGCAACGAGGTGAAACTCATCGACCAGGTCGATGCCACCTTAAACAAGATTGCCGAGCTTGGTTTTGTCCGCCGCCTGCGTGGGCAAGGTCAGATGATTGAAGTGCGGCGCATTATCAAGGCCTTTGTCGATGCGCAGTGGCTCGCCGATTTTGACGAACGGTTGGCGGAATATCGACGGCAGCTTGCGCAACGGCAGGAGGGGATGAATGGCTGAGGCGCTTGAACTGGAGTTTGTGGCCGATGACCGGCTGGCTGGATTTCGCCTGCAGCGGCTCGAGGTTTTTAACTGGGGAACCTTTGACGGTCGGGTCTGGATGCTGCACCTGGGCGGGAAAAACAGCCTTCTCACCGGGGATATCGGTTCCGGAAAATCGACCATGGTCGATGCCGTCACTACCTTACTGGTGCCGAGTCATCGCGTTGCTTACAACAAAGCGGCCGGAGCCGACAGCCGCGAGCGTTCGCTCAAGTCCTATGTGCTCGGCTATTACAAATCGGAGCGGCAGGAAATCCTGGGCAGCGCCAAGCCGGTCGCACTGCGCGACTTCAATAGTTATTCGGTGATCCTCGGCGTTTTCCACAACGCCGGATACAACAAGACCGTCACCCTGGCGCAGGTTTTCTGGATGAAGGAAGCAGGCGCGCAACCGGCACGCCTGTATGCGGCCTGTGAACGCGATTTATCCATTGCGGCTGATTTTTCCGGATTCGGCAGCGAGATGGTCGGCCTTCGCAAACAGCTGCGGTCAAGCGGTATCGAGTTGTTCGACAGCTTTCCACCCTACGGTTCTTGGTTCCGCCGTCGTTTCGGCATCGATAACGAACAGGCATTGGATCTGTTCCATCAAACCGTTTCGCTCAAATCGGTCGGGAATCTGACCGACTTTGTGCGCAGCCACATGCTTGAGCCTTTTGATGTCGCGCCGCGTATCTCCGCCCTGATCGGCCACTTCGAGGATCTCAATCGAGCTCACGAGGCGGTTCTCAAGGCCAAACGTCAGATCGAAATGCTGGAGCCTCTGGTGGCCGATTGCGATCGGCATCGGGAGTTGGCGCAAACGGCGGATAATCTGCGGGCTTGCCGCGATGCCTTGCGCCCCTGGTTCGCCACCCTGAAACTCGATCTTCTGGATAAGCGTCTTACCTCGCTGAATGAAGAGTTGACCCGGCACCGAGTCGCCATCGAGCGGCTGGAGGAGCAGCGTTGTGCCCAGCAGGGACAGGAGCGTGAGCTTCGCCGCACCATTGCGGAAAATGGCGGTGACCGTATCGAAAGCATCAGTCGGGAAATCCTCCAAAAACAGGATGAGCTGGAGCGTCGGAAGCAGAAGGCCTCCCGCTATGAGGAACTGGTACGCGCCTTAGAGCAACACCCCGCCGCAACCGGGGAGGAGTTTCTGCGACAGCGGTCTGAAACCGCCAATTGGCGCGAAGCGACAGAAGAAAGCGAAGTTCGTACACAGAACGATCTTAATGAGGCAGGCGTCTTCTTCGCCCAGGGGCGGGCTGAATACGATCAGTTGAAAGCTGAAATCACGGGGTTGAAAACCAGGGTCAGCAATATCGACGAAAAACAGATTGCCATGCGGCGTTCACTCTGTTCGGCGCTGAATCTGGCCGAAGAAGAGATGCCCTTTGCCGGCGAATTGCTGCAGGTGCGCGCGGACGAGCGTGACTGGGAAGGTGCCGTCGAAAGGCTGCTCCACGGCTTCGGCTTGTCTCTGCTGGTTCCGGATCGGTATTACGTCAAGGTGGCGCAGTGGGTTGACCAAACCCACCTGCGCGGGCGGTTGGTTTATTTCCGGGTGCGGGAGGGGATGCGTGGCGAATTGCCGTCGCTCCATTCCGACTCCCTGGTGCGCAAGCTTCAAGTCAAGCCCGATTCGCCCTTTTACGACTGGATCGAACGGGAGGTGGTTCACCGCTTTGATCTGGCCTGCTGCCGGTCTCAGGAACAGTTTCGCCGCGAAGCCCGGGCCATCACGCGGGCAGGACAGATCAAGGCACCAGGTGAGCGGCATGAAAAAGATGACCGACATCGGCTTGATGATCGTCGGCGTTATGTCCTCGGCTGGAGCAACGCCGAAAAAATCGCGGCGTTGGAAAAAGACGCCAAACGGCAGGAAACACACCTTGCTGAACTTGCCGGTCGCATCAGCACGCTGCAGAAGGAACAGTCCGCCCTCAAGGAGCGGCTCTCGATCCTCTCGAAGCTGGGCGAATACACCGACTTTCGTGATCTCGACTGGAAACCCGTGGCGGTTGTTATCGCCAGGTTGGAAGCCGAGAAGCGTGAGCTTGAAGCGGCCTCCGATCTGCTCAGGACCCTTACGGCGCAATTGTCCGCGCTTGAAAAGGAGTTGAACCAAACGGAGGGTCAGCTTGATGAACGGAAGGACAAACGCTCGAAAACCGAGCAAAAAATCAGCGCCGCTCAAGAGCTGCAGCAACAGGCAAAAGCCCTGTTGTCGGAAACAACGGAAGACAGGGTCCGGCGATTTTCCATGTTGGACGAGATGCGCGAGGAGGCGCTTGGCAGTCAGGTGCTGGCGGTCGAAACCTGCGACAATCGTGAGCGCGACATGCGCGACTGGCTGCAGGCCAGGATCGATGCCGAAGATTTGAAGATCAAGCGTCTGTCTGAAAAGATCGTCAAGGCAATGACCGAATACAAAGGGAAGTGGAATCTGGAGACAAAGGATGTCGATGCCAATCTGGCTGCAGCCCCTGAGTACCAGTCGATGCTGAATCAACTGCGGGCCGATGACCTGCCCCGTTTTGAAGGACGTTTCAAGGAACTCCTGAACGAGAACACCATCCGAGAGGTGGCGAATTTTCAATCACAATTGGCACGTGAACGGGAAACCATCAAAGAGCGCATCGATCAGATCAACAAATCGCTCACCCGGATTGATTACAACCCGGGCCGATACATCAGTCTCGAAGCACAGATGAATCTCGACGCCGACATCCGCGACTTCCAAACCGAATTGCGCACCTGTACCGAAGGAGCGCTCACCGGCTCGGAGGATGCGCAATATTCGGAGGCAAAATTCCTTCAGGTGAAGCGAATCATTGAGCGGTTCCGAGGCCGGGATGAACATTCGGATATGGATCGACGCTGGACGGCCAAGGTAACCGATGTGCGCAATTGGTTTTTGTTTGCCGCCAGTGAACGCTGGCGTGAGGACGACACCGAGCATGAACATTATGCGGATTCCGGCGGAAAATCGGGCGGCCAGAAAGAAAAGCTCGCCTACACCGTACTTGCCGCCAGTCTGGCGTATCAATTCGGCCTGGAATGGGGAGCGGTGCGCTCGCGTTCTTTCCGTTTCGTGGTTATTGACGAGGCTTTCGGTCGCGGTTCCGATGAATCAGCCCAATATGGTTTACGATTGTTCGCGCAGCTCAATCTGCAACTGCTGATCGTCACGCCGTTGCAGAAAATCCATATTATTGAACCTTTTGTCGCCGGTGTCGGGTTTGTTCACAATGAAGACGGCCGTAACTCCGTCCTGCGCAACCTGAGCATTGAGGAGTACCGGGCCGAGAAACAGAGGATGCAGGGATGACGTGGACGACCCCGGCTGACCTCAAAACTCAGGTGCAGAAGCTTTGGGATCGCGGCTTGCTGCTCGCCTCCGTGGCTGGCGGAGAGTCGCTCTTCCCTCGTCGTCTGACCCTCAAAGGCCCTGACTCCCGTGAACTGAGCGAACGGTTCCCCGAGGTGCGGGACTGGATCGCCGGGTTGTCCGCAGCCGCCGGTCCCTATCGTATTGAATGGCGAAGTGTCAACCACCGCATTCTTGGGACCAATGAAATTCCGGCTGCGATTTGGATCGACCGGCTTTCGGACGCCCTCGGACTGCTTGGCAAGCGCCGGGCAGCGGATCAGTTTGCTGCGCTGATTGAACTGACCAGAGACAAACAGCCAGAATTGATCCCCTGGCTAACAAGGCGCCCGCTGCGAGCCTTGGAACTGGCCGAAGACTGGCCGCGACTATTGGAGATTGTCGCTTGGTTGCTTAAGCATCCTCGCCCCGCGATTTATCTGCGTCAGATCGACCTGCCGGGTGTCCATACCAAGTTGATCGAAGGGCACCGCGGCGTGCTGGCGGCACTGCTCGATCTCGTTATGCCGGAGGATTCTATTGATGGGACTCACACGGGCATCGGCGGGTTCTGTCGCCGTTATGGTTTTCTGGATAAACCTTCACGGGTGCGTTTCCGGCTGCTAGACTCGACTGTCCGCCTGCTGCCAGTGGAAGCCGATCAGGATGTCACCCTGACACAGTCAGCCTTCGCCTCACTTGTTTTGCCGGTATCGAAAGTGTTTATCACCGAAAATGAGATCAACTTTCTGGCTTTCCCTGATATTTCTGATGCGATGGTGATCTTTGGGGCGGGATACGGGTTTGACAATCTCGCGGCCGCTCCCTGGCTGCACGAAAAAGAAATCTACTATTGGGGGGATATCGATACTCACGGCTTTGCCATTCTCAATCAATTGCGCGGGTTCTTGCCTCATGCCGTTTCTTTTCTCATGGATCAGCAGACACTCCTTGCCCACAGGGCACTCTGGGGAGTTGAAACGCAGCCTGAAACAGGGACCCTTGCGCGGTTGAACTCCGAGGAAAGCGCGCTTTACAACCAGTTGCGCCGGAACCATTGGGGGGAGCGAATTCGCCTCGAGCAAGAGAGGATTGGGTTCGACTTTCTGTGTAATGTTCTCCGGAGGCTATGAATCACAACGATCAATGAATCCTTGACAGTTCACCAGCGTCGCTCCTTGCCTCGATTGCTGTCTGTGGATCAACCAAAAGGGGCTCTTATTTCCGGAAGCGGCCCGAACCTCAAATAAAGAGAGCTGCTATTTTAGGTTTGCGGCTTGACAACCAGCATGACATCGGTGACGTTGTGGTTGATCTCATTTCCCAGCCGCAGCAGTTCGGTCCGCTCCTCTCGATATTCATACAATTTAACGGGTGCATATGTTTCCGCACCCCTAAGGAAAGACCCGGTTTCGGCCCTCCGGCAAACCGAGCCGGAAAGAGGCCGACGATCCATGCCACGGATCGTGTTCCGTCAGGATTGTGCTGACGGGTTTCCAGTTGATGGTATCCATTGCTTCAATGAGGAATTTCTGTGTTCTTTAATTTCCGAAGGATTGCTTCAGTTCCGGATCGAAAAACGAGGGGTGAGAATCATACTCCTTGAATGACATGCCGGTCTCCTTCATCCTCTTGAATTGAACCGGAAAACCAGCAGAAATATCAAAACTGATCAAGTATTATCGGATAGTTAATGCAGTATACTGCTGGTCGTTTGACCAGAAATTATAAAACCAACTTTTGGAGTTGTGCAAAGTTTTCAATATTTTTGGTAAACAGGAGGAAAGGCATGAACAATCCCGGTGGGAAAGGTGAAAAGGAAAACAACCCGCTTCTTGAAGAAGCCATTGCACGCCTCGCCAAAAACGGCCGGATAAGCTGCGCCGAGGCCATGCAGATCGCCGCCGGGCTTGGGGAGCCGGAATCGGCAGTTGGGTGCATGCTCGACCAGATGGGAATCCGTCTCGGCACATGCCAGCTGGGGCTTTTGGGATGCATTCACCCGGAAAACAGAACCGTTTCAGTCGCCCCAGCGGTATCCCCGGAACTTGCCGAGGAGCTTCGGAAGTCCCTGCAGGATGGATGCCTGCCCTGTGCCCAGGCCTGGCGCATTGCGGAAGAGAGAAAAATCCCTCCCATGGATGTTTCCGCGGCCTGCGAGCATCTTGGGATCCGGATCAAACCCTGCCTGTTCGGCATCTTTTAGGGAAGGAAAACGCCATGGACCAACCTCTGAAGACAAACGGCCGCGCTGCCGCCGCACAATGGATCAAGGAAGCCCTGGCCTCAGGGAAACCGGCCCTGGATGAATGGCAATCAAAGGCGCTCTTCGCGGCCTATGGCATCCCGGTTCCAGCCGGCGTGCTGGTAAGAAGCGAGATGGAGGCCGCTGCCGCCGCCCGGCGGAGCGGGGGCAGGCTTGTCATGAAAGGAATCGGCGCAGAGATTCACCACAAGACCGAAGCCGGGCTCGTGGTGCTCGGCGTCGAGGGGGCCGAGGCCGCCGCCGCGACATACAGCCTGCTGGCAGGGCGGGCGGCAGGCTCTCTCGAGGCGGTGCTGGTGGAAGAGATGATCGCCGGAAACAGGGAATTGATGGTTGGAATGAAGCGCGACCCGGTGTTCGGACCGGCTGTGGCCTTCGGACTGGGCGGCGTACTGACGGAGGCCCTGGGCGACGTGGTCCTGGCCATTGCACCCGTTGACGAACGGGACGCGGCGGAACTGCCGGACCTGATCAGGGCCAGGCGCCTGCTCGGCTCCTTCCGCGGCTATCCCCCGGTGGACCGGGCGGCCCTCACGAAGATGATCCGGGCGATCGGTCAAATGGCCCTGGATCATCCCGAAATCGCCGAGATCGATGCCAACCCGGTTCTCGTGCAAGGCGATCAGCCGATCGCAGCCGATGCCCTGATCATCCTGTCACCGGCCCCTTCATCGGATCAGGGGCAGCGGACATTCAAGAGCAATGTGCGGGCGCTTCTCGCCCCCCGTTCGATAGCCGTCGTGGGAGCATCGGAAGATGTGACGAAATGGGGCGGATCGGCCCTGCGCAACATCCTGGACGGAGGCTATTCGGGAAAGGTGTATCCCGTCAATGCGCGGGGAGGCGTTTTCTTCGGTCTCCAGGCATCTGAGAGCCTGGAGGCGCTGCCCGAGGCTCCCGACATGGCCCTGCTGGCCGTTGGAAGCCAACAGGGGGCCCCCATGCTGGAACAGTGCGCCCGTAAAGGGATACCTGCAGCGATCCTCATCGCCGCAGGATTTTCCGAAACGGGGGCCTCAGGAGCCGAAGCGGAGCGGGAGATTGCCCGGATCGCCAGCGAGGGCGGGATCACCCTCATGGGGCCGAACTGCATGGGCCTGATCTCCAACGAGGTTCAACTGCATGCCGTGGGCTTTGTCTCGCTTCACCCGCCCAGGGGAAAGCTGAGCTTTGTGTCGCAGTCGGGCAACATCGGCGTCATGACGACGAACAACTGCCAGCGCCGCGGCATCGGCATCGACAAGTTCGCCAGCGTGGGGAATGAAGCCCAGATCGGCGCGGTGGACGTTCTCGAATACCTGCGCGACGATCCCAACACGGCGTGCATCATGATGTACGTCGAGGGCATCGACGACGGACGGCGCTTCCTGGAGGTCGCCCGGCGCACCTCAGCGGTCAAGCCCGTGGTGGTTCTGCGCGCCGGCCTGACCGAATTCGGCGGCAAAGCGGCGGCATCTCACACCGGCGCCCTGGCCGGTTCCGCGGCCGTATGGGAGGCGGCCGCCCGGCAGGCGGGAGTCGTCACCTGCACCACGGCGCAGGAGGTGGTTGATCTCGGAAGCTGCCTGGCCTGCCTGCCGCTGCCCGAGGGACGGAGGATTGCGGTGGTGACCCAGGGGGGCGGAGCCGGCGTCATGGCGGCGGATGAAGTCGCCCGTCATGGATTGAACCTGGCCGAACTCCCCGCCCAGCTCTATGCCTCTCTCGATGCGATGCTTCCCCCGTTCTGGAGCCGGCGGAACCCGCTGGATCTGGTGGCCTCCGCCGGGGGGGATGTGGGCCCGCGGGTTATCAAGGCGGTGGCCGAGTGCGACGCCGTGGATGCGGTCATCGTGCTTTCCTTCCTGGGCGTTCCCACAAGCGCCACAGATGACCGGGCCATGACCGCCGATGGCGAGTTTGCCGGGCTCATCCCCTGGGAGAGTTCATTCCTGCTGTCCGTGGCGGAGCTCATGGAGTCGACGGGCAAACCGATCCTCAACGTGCCCGACTCCCCGATTCGGGGTTCGGTGTTCGATTTCGGCAGGCGCTACAGCCCGATTGTCCTCTCGTCGCCCCAGGCTGCGGCGCTCGCGCTCGACCGAATGGAATGGTACGGCTCCCGCCGGCGCAACCGCAGTTGATGGCCCTTTGGGTTTGCCGTCCCTACCACCAGCCGTCCAGTTCCTCGATCACCCGCCAGGCGACCTTTTCCCCCTCTTGGCTGCTGCCCCAGAGGGAAAAGACCGTGCGGGGCGAACGGTACCTGCGGATCACATCCCTGAGGGAATTTTTCAGGATATCCTCCGAATCGGTTTCCAGGGAGATGACGGTCTGACTGATGCTTTCGATATTCTTGTCAAGGGTTTTCTCTCCCTTGGGCGTCATTTCCCCCTCAATGTTCTCAAGATTCACCTGCAGCGACCACTTGGCGGCAATGGTCTGAAGGTCCTCTTTCCGGATCGCCTGGAGGGCGTCTCCGGGGTAGTATCTCAGCTTGACTCGATATTGCATGGTTCGCCTCCTCGATCCTCTTTTTCAGGACTTCTTCAGATAATCCTTGTATTTCTGGGCCATCTCCTTTCGCTGCTCCTTCGTCTTGATGAAGAAATCCTTGGACGGCTTCAGATGGTAGGAGAAATGGCGCTGAAGGTTTTCCACGGTCCAGCGGTGCCTGGCAATGGCCTCGGGAGTAAAGACGACACTGATCTTGCCGTCCTCGATTTTCAGGCTGCCCCTCACCGCGCAGACAGGGCACTCGACGGTTTCCATGTCCTTCAGGATCCGGATATTCCGGTCATGGCAGATGGGGCAGATCCCTTCTTCCCCCTGGAAGGAGGTATCGCCGGTCTGTATGGCCCGGACGACCTGCTTTCCCAGGTTGCGGGACTTCTCCAGGGCATCCTGGATCAGAGGCGCTTCACTGAGACCCTGAACATGGATCAACAGCTGATCGACAACGTGGATCCCCATGGCAAGCATCCAGGTGTTGGTCTGCTGAAAGGCGTTCTGGGTCCAGCCCCGGGTGGCGTAAGGCACGATCACGCCGCCCACCTTTCCCCGGAGGGTATTCTGCTGCATGGGGGCGAATCCGCGATCGATGAGCTGTTTGACAATGGCCGTGGCCTCCAGGATATAGCAGGGAACGCCTACGATGATGCCGTCGCTTTCGGCCATTTTGGCGAAAATAAAATTGGCATCGTCCTTGATGACGCAGTCCCTTTCCTGAAGAAGGCAGGCAGCGCATCCCGTGCAGGGTTCCACGCGATAATCGGTCAGGCGCAGAATTTCGACCTGGGCGCCCTCTTCTTCAGCCCCCATCAGCGCTTCCTTGGTCAGAATTTCCGAATTGCCACTCTTTCGAACACTCCCAACAAGCCCCAGTATCTTCATGCCGTTTCCCTCGTTTTTTTGAACATTTCTATAGCATGAACGGGATGTTGAGTCCATGCTTAAGCGCTTTTCCCCGGATCACCCGGCCGCCTCGCCCTTCCCGTCATGGAAAAACGCAGAGATCTTTTCCGCCAAGTCCCTGCCGATTCCCTTGACGGCCACCAACTCGTCGACGGAAGCTTCCCTGATTGTTTGAAGATCTCCGAAAGACAGGAGAAGGGCCTTTTTGCGGACTTCCCCCACCCCCGGTATTTCATCCAGCAGGGACAGGAAGTCACGCTTCGTCCTCAGACGGCGATGATAGGAAACGGCAAAGCGGTGGGCTTCATCCCGGATGCGCTGGAGCAGGAAGAGGGTTGAAGGCCAGCGGCTCAGGTACAGCGCCTCTTTCCTGTGAGGGAGGTACACCCTGTCCTCACTCCTGTTGACTCCCCCCCCCGGTGGCAGGTCCTCGGCCCGTTCCTTGGCCAGGCCGATGACATCCAATCCCGGAAGAGACAGGTCCTTCAGCACAGAAAGGGCCACGGCAAGCTGACCCTTCCCGCCGTCCACGACGATCAGGTCCGGCAGATTCTCCCCTTTTGAATACCTTCTCTTCAGGGCCTCGTACATCATGGCGTAATCATCAGCCCCTTCGACCGTGCGGATGCGGAAGCGCCGATAGCCCGATTTCCAGGGTCGGCCTTCAAGAAAGGTCACCATGGAGGCAACGGCCAGCCGGCCACCGATGTTGGAGATATCAAAGGCCTCGATCCTCTTTGGAAAGCGGCGAAGCTGCAGTTTATCCGCCATCAGGGAAAGAGACTCCGCGGGATCTTCCAGAGACTTCCGCTCCATCTTCAGACGGTGCTCGGCATTCTGCCCGGCCATCCGGAGTAACTCCAGATTCCGGCCCCGGCGGGGAGCGAGAAGCGACAAGGCCCTGCCCCGCTTTTCCTCAAGGTACTCCCTCATGAGTTCCTGGTCTTCAAAAAGATCGGGAATCAGAATTTCCCGGGGAATTTCCGCGGTGGAATCGTAATACTGCATGAGAAGGGAAGAAAGCATGTCCTTTGTTTCGCCTTCAAATTTCAGCATCGGCAGGGGCTGGCTTCCCAGAATTTTCCCGGAGCGGATCAGGAGAACGCAGACCTGGATGAGCGCCCCTTCCCGGTAAAGGCCGAAGATGTCCTGATCCCTGGCCGTCCTTGAGACCATGTGCTGCTTTTCCAGCGTCCTTTCGATCGCTGCGATCCGGTCACGCAACAGGGCCGCCTCTTCAAAATTCAGCTCCTGTGCCGCCTTCATCATCCTCGCTTTCAGCTCGCCGAGGAGCCTTTTTCCGCGGCCATCGAGAAAGGCGATCCCATCGCGAACCAGTCGCAGATACTCTTCAGGATGAACGCGGCCGACGCAGGGGGCAAGACATCGCCGGATCTGGTATTCGAGGCAGGGGCGGGTGCGCCCGCTGAGCTCCCCATTCCGGCATGTCCGGAGCGGAAAGAGGGTCTGAAGGAACTGGAGGGTTTCACGGGCCGAGGCGCTGGAAGGGTATGGTCCGAAATATTTCGCCCCATCCTTCCGGGGGCGCCGCACCATCTGGAAACGCGGGAAGGGTTCGTTCAGATCCACACGAATGTTGAAATAGGCCTTGTCGTCGCGAAAATAGACGTTGTACCTGGGGCGGTGTTCCTTGATGAGGTTGTTTTCAAGAAGAAGGGCCTCTTTTTCCGTTTCCGTCACGATAAACTCGAGATCGGAAATCCGCGAAACGAGGAAGGGAATCATCGCGCGGGAATCGGTCCCGCCGAAGTAGGCGCGGATCCGGCTTCTGAGATCCTTGGCCTTTCCCACGTAGAGGATTCTGCCGGAAGAATCCTTCATGAGATAGACGCCGGGGGCTCTTGGTGCAGAGGAAATGCGGCTCTCCAATTCCCTGTTCATAGACGGCTTTCGAAAAGGTGCGAGCTTTTTCAGGCTTTGATGCAGGAGGCAAACATCCACATGCTGCCATAGGAGGGGATAAATTTCTTTGCCAGTTTCACGGAATCAAAATGCCGCTTGAGCAGACTGTCCACCAGTTCAATCGTCCTGTGGTCATATTCGGAAGCGCACTGGAGAGAAAGGACTCCCCGGGGTTTCAGATCCGCCTTCATCTTCGTGAAGAGCTGGTCCAGGTAGGCTTTCCGGTCCATGACGATAAAGGACTCCGGGTGCATGGTGAGGTCGTAGATCATGGCGTCAAAGCAGTGGCTTCCGTCAAGGAAATCGAACACATCGCCGATGACAATCTCGACCCTTTCGTCCTCGAAGGCGGAATGACAGATGCTCCTGAGGTAGGTTTTCGCCACGTGGATGACCTCTTCATCGATGTCGATGACAGAAACGCGGCCTGGATTCAATTTCAAGACGTCATAAAGGACGCCGCCGTCGCCTCCTCCCAGAATCGCCACGGAGGCGAACCCTTCCCCTCTTTCCCGGAGAGGATTCACCATGGCTTCGTTGTAGAGATGGGCATCCCGTTCGGCAATCTGCAGATCGTTGTCAAGAAAGAGCATCCGTCCGAAATCCTGGTTTTCGATGACCTTGATGTCCTGGTACCTTGAAATCCCGGAATACAGTTCCCGATCGATGCGGTACCGCACATCAAAACCGGCCGAACTGTTATCATCGGTGATCCAGTTGGTCCTGGCCACCTCGATGGGATTTCCACGGGACACCTCAACGACCCGCGTGGTCCCCGGCAGAAGTTTCTCTTCGAGATAGTGCAGCAGGTCCATCGATTTGTGGCTGACCCGGGAGCAGGTAAATACGTCCACAGAGGCATGGCGGGCTTCCGGGTAGGTGTGGATGGCAACGTGGGATTCTTGAATAACGGCGATGGAGGTAACACCGATAGGATCGTAACAGTGGCTGTTGATGCCGACCAGCCCGAGATTGCAGGCTTCGATGCCTTCCGCGAGGATTGTCTCCAGCGCACCGGGATCGTTCAGGATATTGACAGAACAATCAAAAAATTCTGCAAGGATTTGGGTACCCGTGGGTTTCATGGCTGTCCCTTCATTACTCAATGAATCCCCACGTCACATTTGTGACACGGCAATCAGCTCAGATATACATCAAGAAATTCAAATAGTTATACAGAGGATTCTCACGTAGAAGGCTATCTATATAAAAAACGATTTGCCCTGTCAATAGAAAAACGGGAGCCTGATGGGCGGAAGCCTGCGGGCTGGCTGTGGCCTCGAAATGGATTTTGAAGAAAAGAGTCTCCTTACGCGCGGGATGAAAGAACCGTGGCGCAGACCCCCTTTCGAATTACAGGGAGATGGGTTGCAGCCACTTGTTCGTGCTCCCGTCGTAGAACCACTTGTCCGGAAAACCGCGGCGCTTGACGAAGGTTGGATTTTTAGCCCAGAGAATCAGCGATTCATAGGCTGTCTGTATTCTCCGGAACATCTCCGCGTCGCCCCCGAGATCGGGATGATGAATTTTAACCTGCCGGCGGTAGGCATTGCGAATGATCAGCTCGGGATCACCGCTGCTGAGCTGCCTGGAATCCAGCTTGAGGTGCAGAAGGGACTTTTTCTGGATGGACGGCGTCCGGACTTCATATGGCTTTACAAAGAGAGCCGGACCGCTGTTCCGAACGGCCCGGTCCAGCAGGAGCTTCGAAGCCAGGTACTTTTTGTTGGTCCGCCTCTGTTCCGCCCACCATATCTCGCCCAGATGGTCTGCCATCCGGCTGAAATCATCGGCGGGAGTTTTACCCAGGGTGCGGGGGAATGAAAAGCTGTAAATCTGCCGGGAGCTGTAGGGGATCATGTCCATCATGACCGCCAGTTCGGAAAAGTAAAAGGTCGCGTACTGGGCATTGAGGGCCTGAACCAGGCCTGTCCGCAGATCCAGCTTATCCCGCAAGCGTTGCCGGCACGCCACAGAACAATACTTCCGCCTGCCCCGTTCGATGGTCTCCCCGCAGGACAGGCAGATCTTCTTTCTTTTTTCTTTTATGGTGGTAAGGTCATTCACTTTGCGTTACAGCCTGCCGCCGTGCTACACGTTTCGATTTCTGCGGCCTGAAAGAGACATTCACCGCCTCTTTTCTATCTCTGCCTCGAATAGGTTCCCATCAGCTGCGTTTCGGCAAGGACATGGCCCCTCATTGCCTGCAGCAACTGTTCCTTGGTCGCGCCCGGCTTCAGGCCTGATTCCGCATCCAGCGCGTAGAGTTTGAAATAATAGCGGTGTGAGCCGCTGGGAGGGCAAGGTCCTCCATAACCAATTCTCGACCATCCATTCTTTCCCTGCCGCATGCCGCTGGCAAATTCCCGCTCCGGTGCGGTGCTCTCTCCGAGCTTCCTCGCATCCGGCGGGATGTCATAAACAACCCAGTGCACCCAGGTCCCCATCGGGGCATCCGGATCATCGCAGATCAGGGATAAACTCCGTGTTCCGTCGGGAACCGATTCCCATTCCAGAGGCGGTGAAATATCCTCTCCGTCACAGGTATACTTTGACGGAATCTTCTGGCCGTCCTTGAAAGCGGAACTGAAGATCTTCATCGCTCTCCCTCCTTTCGTTGCGGACAGGGCATGATCATGGAATCCTAGACAAACCAGGCTCATGACCCCGATCAACATCCAGCCAATCCCTCTTCTCATCCCCTCATCCTGCCCCCTTTTTCCCCGGATGCCGGTTCTCCTCCGGCCAGAGGCGGAAAATGCATCGTTTCCTCCGGCAAGGATGGAGGCGACGCCGGCATCCGCAGAACATGGAGCACGCGGCAACACAGCAGACGTTGATTGCCTTCCCGATGCGGTGTCGCAATGAGACTTTAAGATACGAAGGCAGAGTTCCGTTGTCAAATGTTTTCATCAGACAGGCGCCCCGGCGGCCGGTCCGGCACAGGGATGAACTTTCCATTTGACACTCCTTTGTGTTTTCTATATCTTATATCGCAATGAAAGAATGTGGCCGTTGTTGCCCTTTGGTTTCCTGGCAGAATTGGTCGTGACGTTGCAGATTTTCATAACTTCAGAAATCCATCAACAGGAGAGAGTGGAATGAAAATACAGGAAATTAGGAAGATCGCGAAATATTGGGGGATTGACACAAAGGTCGGCCGGTCGAAGCAGGAACTCATCCGGGATATCCAGGTGAGGGAAGGAAACGAACCCTGCTTCCAAACCAGGCAGGAGTGTGAGAACGACTGCCTCTGGAAGGAAGACTGCCTTAAAAAGACAAAAAAATAGCGCACCCTTCCGCCTTTTTTTTCACGGGAAAGGGACAACGATCCGCGCCAAGCCGGTTTCATAGAGATGCAGATGCCAGATTACAGTGAATTTGACAAGAATCCAGACTTATTGTCCCTGATTTTTTATCCCCGGGGGAGTGCCGATCCCTGCCCATCTTACGCTTCTGACGCCATGATTCCCGTGGACGATGGCATTTTTGTCTCCTGTCGCCTTTTTTCCATGGAGCCCTCCAATCCATGGATTCTTTATTTTCATGGCAACGGCGAGATTGCCGGCGATTATGACGAGATTGCGCCGTACTATCTGCAGCGGAAGATCAATCTGGCCGTGGTGGATTATCGCGGCTACGGCCAGAGTTCCGGATCTCCTTCTCTCACAGGCATGCTGAAGGATTGCCATTCTGTCTTTGCCTCGGTCCGCCAGGAAATTGCCCGGCGGGGGTATGCCGGAAAGCTCTGGCTGATGGGAAGATCGCTGGGCAGCCTTTCCGCTCTTGAACTTGCCGCATCCCACCCTAGTGAGATCAACGGCATCATCCTTGAGAGTGGCTTCACCAGTGTCATTCCCGTCTGGCGGAATTTCTTTCTCTTCCTGCTTCCGGACAAAGGGCTCCTGGAAAAAATTGAGCAGGACGCCCTGGCGCTGGTCGGAAGCATCACACTGCCCGCTCTCGTGATTCACGGGGAGCAGGACACGATCGTCCCTCTTTCCGTAGCCCGAACTCTTTATGACGGCCTGGGATCCCCTGAAAAGCAGCTCCTGACAATCCCGGATGCGGATCACAACACGATCATCTTTGCCCACCCTCAACTTTATTTCGGTGCAATCTCAGAATTCATTGCGCAAACAGCCCGATAAACCAGCAGTTTGAACCACCTCACCGTTTTATCGGACATTCATACTCCATCCCTGGATTCCGCCAACCTTATGTAAACCATTTTCCTCCTTGTTCAGACAACTGGAATCGCTTCTTGACAAGGTCGTAAAGTTGAAATAAGAGTTTTCTATCTTTGCGATCTGAAGGATAAGATCCGCATTTGAAAAGAGTTACATGGAGATACGTAATGAAAGAAATAACTAAGATGTACAGGACAAGGCCGTCTTTCTTCACCACGGTCAGTTCCTGCTTTATATTCGCTTCAGCTTTTCTTTGTTTTTTCCTTCTCCTGCCCGCCGCCGGCCACACAGCGATCACCACAACAACCATCACCTTGATGTGGGACCCGCCAAACGAGAGCAACGAAATCACAGGTTATAAGATTTACAGTGGAACGTCCCCTGGAAAATACGGAACGACCCCCATTAAGATTATCAGCAGCGGCACCGCATACAGCTGCGCCGTTACAGTTTCCCGTGATAACAGCATGCACTACTACGCCGCAACGGCTTATAATGAGGCGGGTTTGGAAAGCGATTTCTCCAACGAGGTCAGCTACCAAGCTCCACCTGCACTCTACAAGGTCACTACTGTGCTGAGAGGCTGCGGAACGGGTTCAATGATTAGAGATGTAGATGCTTCCGTCTTCAATAAATACAGTACCATTACGCCCTCTTATCCTTCCGGTAAGTATTTCACGGCAGGATCCGGTATCAGCTTCCAAATGAACCCCGCCTCCTATTGCATAGTTACCGGGGTTAAAGTCAATGGGAATTTGACGTTGCAGAGCTCAAATACGTTCCTTCTTCCCGGTGTTAGGGGAGATTCCTATGTCGAGTTTCTATTTTCTTTCCAATAAATTCCCTCCTGTACTTGGAACGATCCCCAGAGCCATAACGATGTCTTCCGGGACCGTTCAAGCATTTCGTTATTGATCCCGTCTCACCCTTGGAAGATTGTCGGCCGGATCCCCTCACCTCAAAATCCTAACCAGAGATTTATCACATACCGATCCTTTTCCGGCGGACCGGGTCATGATCCCGGCGGTATTTATTTTGCAGGATGACCCTTAATCAAGTCCAGCGCCTTCTGCCGACTTTTTGGGGAAGTTGTCAAAAGGCAAAAAACTTATCAAGGAGTCCTGTCATGAAAAGGAAGAAGATTTATAAACCTTCGGGCAAGCAGAACGTTTTTCACGAATCCCGTTTCTCGGTCTTTTCGCGGTCTTGTTTCTTTGTCTGTTCCTGGCCGGCCCCGTTCCAGGCCATGCGGCGGCCAATATCACGTTGACATGGGATAAAAATACTGAAACAGACCTGGCTGGATATGTCGTATACACCGGTACTGCTTCCGGCAGCTATACCGAAACCCTGGATGTCGGCAACATGAACAGCGTCGACATCTCCGGCCTTCAGGAGGGAGCAACCTATTATTATGCGGCCAAGGCCTACAACACCTCGGGCCTGTACAGCGAGTATTCCAATGAAGTAAGCTACAATGTTCCGGTCACGACGTATACTCTGACGGCGTCCGGCGGCCCCAACGGCACCATCTCCCCGTCCGGAGCGATTTCCATTTCTTCCGGCGCCAGCCAGACCTTCACCGTGACACCGGCCAGCGGCTACACGATTTCCGGCGTATCGGTCGACGGCGTCAGTGTGGGCGCACCGGCCTCCTACACCTTCAGCAATGTCACAGCGAATCACACCATCTCGGCCACCTTCGAAGCCGTTGCCCAGTACACCATTACCGCATCTCCCGGATCCGGCGGCACCATCTCCCCTTCGGGAACCATTACCCTTTCTTCCGGAGGCTCCCAGGCCTACTCCATCATCCCCTATGACGGCTACGCCATCTCCAGTGTATCGGTCGACGGCGTCAATGTCGGCACACCGGGTTCCTACAGCTTCAGCAATGTCACAGCGAACCACACCATCTCGGCCACCTTTGAGCCCGTTGCAACGTACACCATTACCGCATCTACCGGATCCGGCGGCACCATCTCCCCCTCGGGAACCGTCAGCCTCTCTTCAGGCGCCTCCCAGTCCTACTCCATAACCCCCAAGACCGGTTACAAAATAACCAAGGTGACCGTTGACGGGGTGGATAAGGGGGCACTGACCTCCTATACCTTCAGCAACGTTACCGCAGATCACTCCATCAAGGCCCTGTTCAGAAAGAGGTAATGCCGGCCATGGATATGATCGGCTTTAAACCCAAGACCGTGCAGAGCCAGGAAGAAAACCGATGAGCGGCAACGGGATACAGGAAAAGAGACCCATCAGAAATATGGCCCGGCACCTGGCCATGTTTCTGATGCTCTCTTTGGCCGCTCCAGCAGCCGGAGAGCCCCCACCTTCTTCGGCTCCTGCGGCTGCCGCCTCATCGGGAAATCCCCGGCAGGAAGAAGCGGCACCTGTAAGACCAGCCGCGGCCTATCCGGGTTCGATGAACGTGACCATCGACTTCGACAACGTCGACATTCAAACGTTCATCAAAGCCATCGGTGAAATGACCGGGAAAAACTTCGTCATCGACAAACAGGTTCAGGGCAGCGTGACGGTATTTTCGCCAAAGCAGATCACAGCCGAGGAGGCATACCGCGTCTTCCAGTCCGTCCTGGAAATGCACGGCTTCACGACGGTTCCCGCGGGCAACATCACCAAGATCCTCCCCTTGAAGGATGCCCGGGAAAAGAGCATTGCCACCCTGACCCAGGAGGAAAGCGCCGGACCTGAGGACCGACTGGTCACCCGGATCGTCAAGCTGAAATACGGCAATCCCGAAGAGGTCAAAAAAGTTCTCGACCCCCTGGTTTCGCGCCAGAGCATTGTGCAGTCCTATCCGCCTTCAGGAATGCTGATTATTACGGATGTCCAGACCAACATTGCCCGGCTCGTGAAGATCATCGACGCCCTCGATGGCGAACTCAACAAAAGCACCGCCACGGTCAATGTCTATCCTCTTCAGAATGCCAATGCGGAAGAGCTGGCCAAGGCGCTTCTCAACCTGTATCCCAAAAGCGCTTCGCCTGGAAGCGACAAGGGCCGGTTCGCCCTTTCCAGGAATGTCCAGGTTCTTCCGGACAAGACGACCAATTCCCTGGTCATCACCGCCTCCGCAGAAGATTATGCGATGCTCCAGGGGCTCATCAGGCAGTTGGATGCGCCCCGCCCGATGGTCTACATCGAGGCCCTGATCCTGGAGGTCGATGTCAAAAGGGACTTGAACCTTGGCACGGAGTGGCGCGCCATGAAGGATGTGAACAGCAGCACCGGTGAGGGGTTGTGGCAGATCGGTTCGGGCGGGCTCGGAAAGTCCGGCAGCTATGCCATTCTGCCGAATAGTATGACCAAATACGCCTCGGGATTTGCCTTCGGGCTTCTGGGAAAGGGGATAACCATCGGCGGATCGCAGTTCGCCGATATCGGCGCCATGATCCAGGCCATCAAAAACGACAGCGACGTTCACATACTCTCCAAGCCGCAGCTTCTGACCATGGACAGCGAAGAGGCCCAGATTCAGGTCGGCAAGAACGTCCCCTACATGACGCGGCAGGAGACGTCCACAACAGACCGGGATTACAGCACCTATGAATACCGGGACGTAGGCGTCAGCCTGAAGATAACACCCCATGTCAGCAGCGACGGCTACGTCCGCATGAAGATCGCCCAGGAGGTGAGCCAGCTTACCTCGGAATCTTCCAGCGGGTTGCCCACCACCTTGAAACGCACCATCAACACAACGGTGACGGTCAAGGACGCCGAAACCATGGTGATCGGCGGAATGATCGGCGACAGCACGCAGCTCGGCACCTACAAGGTCCCGCTTCTAGGCGACATCCCCCTCCTGGGCTGGCTCTTCAAATCCCGGTCAACCAACCGTGAAAAGACCAACCTCTACGTCTTCATCACTCCCCGGGTGATCCGCGACTCGGGAGACTCAAATGGCATTTACCAGGAAAAGAACGACCACATCGAAAAGCTGAAGGACGAGTTTTTCCCTGCAGAACGGAAGAAAGCGACCCCCGATAGCGGTGATACCCATGGACATTGAAATAACCCCCTCTGACGTTATGGATATTCCCTCCAGCCCGGAGGAGGAAAGGCTCCTGGCCCAGGCCGAGGCGCTGAATCTTCCCGTCTGGAATGAGACGCCCGACGGGATCGCCGCTGTAGAATTCGCGCAGCCCGTGCCCCTGCAGTTTCTCAGGCGCCACAGGATCGTTCCCCTGGTCGTGAAGGGGAAAACGTACATCGCCGCCAACGACCTGACGCTCTTCGAATCCGTCGATGACCTGAAGCGCCTGCTGAAGGGATCGGAGACCTCACTGGTTCTGGCACCGGAAAGCGCCATCCTGTCCGCCATCGACTCGCTCTACAACCTCAGCTCCGATCCGGTAAAGGCCTTCGTACAGACCTTCTCAGACGAATCCTATGACCGGATTCTTTCGGAAATCGAAGACACAGGGGATCTTCTCGACGACGCCCATGAAGCCCCCATGATCCAGCTGGTCAACCTCATCCTCTCCCGGGCGATCCGGGACCGGGCCAGCGACATCCATATCGAACCCTACCAGAATTCCCTGAAGATCCGGTACCGCATCGACGGAATGCTCAGCAGCGCCATGGATCTGCCCCGCAAAATTCACGCGGCCCTTGTTTCACGGATCAAGATCATGGCCCGGCTGAACATTGCCGAAAAGCGCCTTCCCCAGGACGGAAGAATCGACGCCCGCGTTGGGGACCGGAACGTGGATGTCCGGGTATCCGTACTGCCCACGGCCTTCGGTGAACGCCTGGTGCTCCGGCTCCTGGACAAAACCCGTTCCGTGCTGAGATTTACGGACCTGGGATTCAACTACCAGACCATCGGCGCCTTCAACCGCCTGATCCAGACCCCCTACGGCATCATCCTGGTCACCGGCCCCACGGGGAGCGGCAAAACGACAACCCTTTACGCCATGCTCTCCCACCTGAACAACCCGGGGATCAACATCATCACCATCGAAGACCCCATCGAATACCAGATCGACGGAATCGCCCAGATCCAGGTCAACCCGAAAATTGATCTCACCTTTGCCAATGGCCTGCGCTCCATCGTCCGGCAGGATCCCGATGTCATTCTCGTGGGGGAAATCCGGGATAAGGAAACGGCGGAAATCGCCATCCAGTCCTCCCTGACCGGCCCTCTCGTCCTCTCCACGCTCCACACCAACGATGCGGCCAGCGCCGTCACCCGCCTGATCGACATGGACATTGAGCCTTTCCTCATTACCTCTTCGGTCTTTGCCGTTGCGGCTCAGCGCCTGGTGCGCGTTCTGTGCCCCTCCTGTCGGCAGCCCTACCTGCCCGACAGGCAGTCGCTGACCAATATCGGGCTGCCCGAGGACATCGCCGAAAGGCAGCCGATCTATAAGAAGGGAGGCTGCCCCTTGTGCATGAACACAGGCTATCACGGCAGGACGGCCATCACGGAGATCATGTTCATGGATGAAACGGTGAAACAGACGATCCTTCAAACATCGGACGCCAATGCGATCCACCGGGAGGCCCTCGAATGCGGCATGATCACCCTGCTGCAGGATGGGGCCCGAAAGGTCCAGGAAGGCGTTACGACCATCGAAGAGGTTCTGCGGGTTACACGCGTTTTAAAAACCCGCTCGCGAAAGCGGGCGGCACCCATGGCCGACAGTTGACGGCCCCCCGGTTTTCCAGGAACCAGGATTTCTACTGCAAGAAACCGTTGGAACAAACATGCCTGTTTATGAATACATCGCCAGGGACAAGGACGGCACACGGATCGAAGGAACCCTTGAAGCGGCAAGCACCGAAGCGGCGCGGCAGAGGCTTCGGGACTCCCGCATCTTTCCCGTGGACTGCAGAGAGGCCGCCGGCGGACCCCGGGAGGCCCCGCACCGGAAAACACCGTCCTTCGGGCGGCCGGTCTCCGCAGGCGAACTTTCGGTAACCACCCGCCACCTGGCCACGCTTCTTGCCGCAGGCATGCCCCTTGTTCAGGCCTTGAATGTGCTGGAAGCGCAGACGGAAAACCAGTCTTTACAGGGTGTTCTTTCGCAGATTCGCAGGAATGTCGTCGAGGGAGGAAGCCTTTCCGGAAGCCTGTCCCAGTTTCCCCGGATCTTTTCCCCCTTTTACGTCAGCATGGTCCGGGCGGGAGAGGCTTCCGGCACGGTTCCCGTTGTTCTGGAGCAGCTCGCCGACCACGGCGAAAAGCAGCAGGAATTTTCCCGGAAAATCCGTGCGGCCCTCGCCTATCCCGTGTTGATGTTTCTGTTCGGCACGCTGATTCTTTTTTTCCTCATCACCTCCGTCATCCCGGGCATCACGGATGTCTTTGACGACATGCACCAGTCCCTTCCGGCGGTCACGAGCCTTCTGATCTCCTTCAGTTCGCTCCTCCGCCGCACCTGGTGGCTGATCCTCATTGGAGCGGCGGCGGCCGTCATGGCCTGCCGCTTTGCCGTCACCCGGACGGAAGGGGGGAGGCGGTTATGGAACCAGGCCCTTCTCCAGGCCCCTTTTTTCGGCAGGATGAACCGGAAGATGGCGGTGGCCCGTTTCGCGTCCACCCTGGGCACCCTGGTCCAGCATGGCGTGCCGCTGCTGACGGCGCTGGAAATCTCCCGGCACATCACACGGAATCTCCTCATCGCCGAAGCCATTGAACTTGCGGGACGGGACATCAAGGAGGGCCAGGGCGTCGCCCCCGCCCTGTCCAGAAGCGGCCTCTTTCCCCGGATGGCCACGGAAATGATCGCCATCGGCGAACAGAGCGGCAAACTCGAAGAGATGCTTTACAGGATCTCCGACAGCTATGAGAAGGAAACCGCCTCTGCCATCGCCTTTTTCATGTCCCTGCTGGAGCCTGTCATGATCCTGATCATGGGCCTCCTGGTCGGGTTCGTTGTGATTTCCGTTCTGCTGCCCATTTTTGAGATGAATCAACTTGTGAAATAAATTCAAGGAGTAAAAAAACCATGTGGAACAAACGAAAGAACTGCTCGGGGTTTACCCTTATCGAACTCATGGTGGTCCTGGTGATCCTCGGAATTCTTGCGGGGCTGATCGCCCCGAGGATGATGGGGCGGACCGAAGAGGCCAAGCAGGTCAAAACCAGGCTGCAGATGGACAGCCTGGAGGCGGCGCTGAAGCTTTACAAGCTCGACAACGGCGTTTACCCCTCTACAGAGCAGGGCCTCCAGGCCCTTGCCGAGCCCCCGACGACAGGGACACTGCCCAAGGCATGGCGGGAGGGGGGCTACCTTGAAAAGAAAAAGGTTCCCCTGGACGGCTGGGGAAACGCCTTCGTCTATATCCAGCCTGGAACGAACGGAGAATACGACCTCAGCTCCAACGGCGCCGACGGTGAACCGGGGGGAGAGGGAAAAAACAGGGATGTGAACAGTTGGGACAGTGAATAGCCGGGCCTTTACCCTCATCGAGCTTATTGTCGTCCTGGCGCTCGTCAGCATGATGCTGGTCATTGCCCTTCCTGCCGTGCGGGACACCCTGTCGGCCTACCCGGTGAGGACTGAAGCAAAAAAGCTGGCAGAGTGCATCGAGGAAACCAGGAGCCGGGCATCCCGGGAACAGGCGGATTTTCTGCTTTCCGTGGATATTGAAAAGGGCCGTCTCCGGACTTGCCGCGCTTCCGAATCCGCGGAGCCGCCGGATGGCTCCGGCAACGCCGCCTGGACCCTCCCCGGTGGCGTCCGGATCGCCGGCATCCAATGCGGAGGCGGGGATATCCAGAAAGCAGGCGAAGCCCGGATTCTGTTCTCAGGGCGCAACTATGCCCGGCCCGCCGTCATCTATCTCCTTCGGGACGACCGTTCCGTGAGCCTCACGATCCGCCCGTTCATGAGCAAGGTTGAAATCAGAAGTGAACAGATCGAAGCGCCGGAGGAGGGCCATGACGCCGATAAAGCGTAGTGGAAGAAGCCAGAGGGGATTCACCCTCATCGAAACGATGATCGCCCTGACGATCCTGGCCCTTGTCGTTTCGGCCGTCGCCCAGGCCCTGGCGCAAAGCCTGGCCATGGCGCACCGGATCAAGACGGAGACGACACTTGCCCTGCTGGCGCAAAGCAAAATGGCGGAAGTGGAATCGTCCAGGGAGCTTCCCGTTTCGGACCGCGGCCGCTTTCCCGGCGACTTCTCCCAGTATGCCTGGCAGGTCACCGTCAGAGAAGGCGGCTTCCCCCAGCTGCAGAAGGTGGAGGTGACGGTGACGGACAGCCTTTCAGACACGACGGAAGGCTACCGCCTTTTCAGCTTTCAGTACCGGGATGAAACGCCGTGAGACTTCCGCCTGAAAACATGGTTACGGCAGCTTCCCGCGAGGCGGGATTCACCCTGATCGAGATCCTGCTGGCTCTTTTTATCCTTTCCATTGTGTTCGCCAGCCTCTTCGCCTCCTACACGGGGACCCTGAACATGACGCGGGACTGGGAAGATACGGGGCGGGCCTACAGCATGGCCCGGAGCGCCATGGACCGGATGATCAAGGACCTTGAATCCGCTTATCCGGACCAAACTTCGTGCCCCTTTGCCATGGAGACCGAGGCCCTGAACGAAAAGACGTTCCCCCGTTTGAGCTTCACGGCCTGCAGCCGGACCAATCCGGAGGGGGAAGAAACGCCCCCCGCAGGAATCAGCCGGATCACCTACGCCGTCAGGCAGAACCCGGAAACGGCAGAATACGAACTCTCGCGGAGCGAATCCTCCGACATCGGGGCCGAGTCCACGGGGTCGGATTGCGTCATCTGCCGGGGCCTCTTCGAGCTCACCTTCCGGTTCTATGACCGCGACGGCCAGGAGATATCCGAACCCTTCTGCTCCGAGGATTCCAGGAGAAGGCCGGCAAGCGTCGTCCTGGAGCTCACGCTGGCCAATCCGCAGGAAGGCGGGAAGCCCTTTCACTTCATGACCCGGGTCTATCCGGCCAATCTTGCCTCCCTGGAGTCCTGAAGATGGCTGCGACCCTTAAAAAACACGGTGAACGGGGCATTGCCCTGATCGTTGTCCTCTGCATGACGTCCGTCATGGTGGGAGCTTCCGTCCAGATGATCTCTCAAACGCGGAGGGAAACGGCGGAAACGGCCGATCTCGGCGACGGCCTGCGGGCCCTTTACCTTGCCCGCTCAGGAATCGCATTCAGCCAGGCCCTCCTCAACGCCGAGGATCATGACTACGACAGCCTGACTTCTTCCTGGGCGGATGCCGAAGCCGTCTCGGCCCGCTTCAACGAGCTGTTCGCGGAGGGGGAGGTCTCCATTGTCATCGAGGATGAAACGGGAAAAATCCCGCTCAACGCTCTCATCAACCCTGACGGCAGCGTCAACAAGGGGCTTCGGGACATGCTCTTGCGTCTTTTGGCCCAGCCGGAATGGAATTTGAAGGAGGAGCAGAGGGAAGAAATTGTTAGCCGGCTGCAGGCGTGGATGGCCACGGCCGCTCCCGCTTCCCAAGGGTCCGGTTCACAGGAGAAAACATCGGCAACGGGCAGGAAGGGACCTTTTCACTTCCCGGACGAGATTCTGAAAACCGGCGCCTTGACCAGGGATCTCCTCTACGGGAAGGCCGATCAGCCGGGGCTGTGCGCCTGCATCACCCTTTACGGCAAAGGGAAAATCAACATCAACACCGCGCCCAGAACCGTCCTGAAAGCCCTTTTTCCGGGGATATCCGAGGCGGTAGCGGACCAGATGGAACAGTTCCGATCGTCGGACAATGAAAAGCTCAGCGACCCGGCCTGGTACAGGGAGATCATCGGGACATCCGGCCTGAACCCGCCGTCGGACCTGATTTCGGTGAAAAGTGACGCCCTCCGGGTTTCCTCCACGGGGCGGCTGCAGGGCTGCAGAAGAGCGGTAACGGGAGTCCTGGAAAGGGACGGAAAAACGGAGAAGTTCAAACTCCGGTTTGTCGGGATGGATTGATGAACAAAAAAATTCTGGGCATTGATATCGGTTCGGCCTTTCTGAAGGCGGTGGCTTTGAAGTGCGATGTTCTTTCGGGCAGGGTGAGCGTGACGGCATCGGCCCTGATCGACCTGGAAGCCGCCGGAGGCCTGGAATCGTCCCTGTCGAGCCTGTTTTCGGACAAGGGCTTCAAAACCGGTGACATCATCTTTTCGCTCCCGGCCGGGTCCTGCTCCTTCCGCCATCTCAGCCTTCCCTTTTCCGAGGAGAAGACGATCGATGAGATCATCACCTACGAGCTGGAGCCCCATCTTCCGGATCCCATCGACACGGTGATCGTCGATTCCCTGCCGATCTCGTCCGCCGGTGGATCGACGGAGGTTCTTGCAGCCGCCGCAAAAAGGCGGGATGTTCATGAGCTGTCGCAAGCCGCAGCCGGCCGCCGCATAACCGCCATCGATACCGACGCCGTCCCGGTCGCCCTGAATCTCCTGGAGTCCGACGCCCCATGCGGAACCTGGATCCTGCTGGACATTGGGGCGCGATCCGCCGCCGCCGTATTCGTGCAGGAAAAAACCATCGTGCACGTGAGATCCTTTGCCTGGGGGGCGGATCATCTGTTGGAGGCGGACGGGGCGTCCCCAGGAACAAAACGGAACCTGCTTCAGCACTTCCAGGAAATCGCCGACACGCTTCACCTCCTCGGGGCCAAGGGCCTTCTGGGAACCCTGCCGTCTCATCTCTATCTGACCGGGGGCGGCGCGCTCAGTGATTCCCTGCGCAAAGACCTGGAGGCCTTCTTCAAGCTGCCGGTTCTCGTTGTCGACCTGCTCCAGAGAAGAGGGATCGCCATCCTGGCAAAACATCCCGTGGCCTGGGACGGGCCTCTCATGAATCAGGCCCTGGCCCTGGCCCTTCGCGGCATGACGGTATCGAGGGGCCTCAACTTCAGGAAGGAGGAACCCTCCTCAAAAAGGGAGCCGCAGGGGCTCAGGGGGCATCTTCCTTGGACAGCGATCATGCTCGCTCTTTTTTTCCTTTGTATCGGGGCCGACCTGGCCGTCCATTATTATGCGGACAGCCGGAAACTCGGCATCCTCAAGGCGGAAATCGCAAGGACCTTCAAAGGCAGCTGCCCCGAGGTCACCCGGATGGTCGATCCGGTCCGCCAGCTGGAGCAGAAGATCAAGGAGGCAAAGAATCTCCCCGGGGAGATGGAAAAGGGTCCCCTCTTCCTTGAACAGTGGAAAAAGGCGATGGACACGCAGCCGGAAGATTCCGGGATTCTTGTCACGGGGATCACCTGCAATGCGATCTCCCTGGAAATCAACGGGGAGGCGCCGGACTATGAAGCCATCAACAGCTGGAAAAGCGCATTGGAAAAGGCCGGGTCCTTTGCGGATGTCCAGATGCATTTTGGAGGCGGCAAAGACATGGAAGGCAGAAAAACCTTCAGGCTGAGGATGACCCATGCCCTTTAAAAGCCTCATCTCCTACTGGTCCGGCCTGCGCAAACGGGAACGATATGTTGCCGGTGCAGGGCTTGCGTGGGTTCTTCTTATCCTGTTCTGCCTTCTTGTTCTGATGCCCTTTCTCGAAGCGCGGGACAAGCTGAGCCACTCCATCAAACGCCAGGAAAAGGTCCTCCAGGAGCTGATTTCCCTGGACGAACAGTATCGCCGCCTCAAGGGATCGAAAGCCCCCTCCCACGGAACAGGCCGGGGCGATTCGGATTTCGCTCTGTCTTCCAGGCTGGACGGCATCCTCAAGGAAGCGGATCTCAAATCCCAGGTTCAGGATTTCCAGACGACCAGATCGTCTGTGAAGAACCATCATGTGGTCCGGACGGAGATCAGGATCAACAGGGTCAAAATGGATCAGTTGATGAAATTTCTCTATCTCGTGGAATTGCCGGAGCATGGGATGAGGATCGATCAAATATCCATAACCAGAACGCCGGCTGAAACGGAATATTTGAACGCGGCGGTAACCCTGAAAACCTACGGGAAGAAGCCATCGGGGCCGGAAAGGCCAGCCGCCTGATTTTTCCTGGAATTGACGAGGCGTCCCATGCTCAAATCTTTTAACCTGCCCCAGTTCATAAAGGATCATCCCGGCCGCTTTTACCGGATCCTCACGCTGGTTCCCGTCGCCGGGGCATTGATCTGGACGGGATGGGACCTGCTTCACGTGCTGAATTCAGCACCCGGCAAGATCGCGTTAACGCGCCCTCCCCTGGCCTCCCTGTCCGCGAACGATTCCCGGGGATCCGCCCCAGCGCCTCCCTTTTCCGCCTACTCGTCCATCATGGACAGAAATCCCTTCGGCCTGGCTCCCACCGTCAAAGCGGCGCCGAAGGTGGAGCAGCCGCAACCGCCGCCGCCCCCTCCTCCGCCGGAACTTCTTGGAACCATCTCGTTCGGCGATTTAAAGGGATTCGCCATTCTTAAAGAGGCAGGGCAGACTAAGGCGCGGGTCTATAAAATCGGGGATTCGGTGGGCGGGGGAAGAACCCTTGTCCAGGTTACGAGAAACACCGCCGTTTTCAAAAGGGGCGACAGCATGGAAAGCCTCTATGCGCGCAATCGCCCCATGCAGTCGATTGAGCTTCAGGGACGGGGTGGGGACAACTCTCAGAAGCCGCTTGCAGAGCGTGTCGAATTTACGAAGAGCATCGGCAAAATGGTCGACACCAGCCAGATCCGCCCCCACTTCACAAGCGGGAAAATGGACGGCTTCACCCTCGGCCGCATCACCCCCGACAACCCCCTTAAGGCCATGGGCTTCGAAAGCGGGGACATTCTGCAGGGCGTCAACGATCAAATGATCAAGGAACCCAACGATGTTTTTTTGCTCAAGTCCCTGAACGAGGGTTCGTCCTCCGCCAAGACGACCTATCAGATTAAGAGACGAGGACAGCCCATGGTTCTGGCGGTTCCATAAAAAAACGCCCATGCGGCTTCACGAGAGGGGTTCGAAAATTCAATTATTCCTTGACAGTTGTTGCAAAAAATAATAACCGAAAAACTATTGGAGCCTGGGTGGCGGAACTGGTAGACGCAACGGAACTTAAAATCCCTCGATCCTTGCGGTCGTGAGGGTTCGATTCCCTCCCCAGGCACCATTAGATGATCCAAGGAAGTTCATACGTTCACATCATCGCAATGTTCATTTTTGTGAACATAAACAAGATCAATGATTTTTTGTGGCCGGCTAACCGGTGATTAAGTGTCACAAATTAACCTAAGACCTCCAGCATTTCAGCAACCACTTCTACACTGCCTTCATCTTCGGAAGTCATTAAAATCGGTTTGAAATCTTTATTAGCAGGTTTAAGTATTATCCTCACATGCCGCCATGTGCCGTCTTCGCTAACTGTTTTCTCACTTTCATAGCGCTTCACGGTGAATCGTTGACCTGTTTCCGGATCCGCGGCGTCCCGGAGAAGAACAAGCACCGTTCTGCCTTGGCGTGTTCCTTCAACCGGTGATCCGAAGAGGCAGTAGGCGCCATCGGGAATCATCGGTTCCATAGACTTGCCTATCACCTGAGCCACAAACATCCCCTTTCTCAAGCGCCGACCAGTGTCAATTTCCACCCAATCCTGTTCCCAATCCAAGTCTGACACGTTCTGTGGTTCACTGAAATAGCCGGCGGCAGCTTTGAGGGGCATAAGGGGGACACAATGAACGAAGCGATCCTCTGGCATTGGATGTACAAGTCGAAGGCCGAAACGCCCCTTTTCTTTTTCCGCTTCACTTCCTTGTCGAAACCAGGATTGATCCTTCCGCAAGGCATCCCGGAGGTCGCCGGCATTGAGATAACCGGCCAACCTTCGGAAATGGCGTGTCATTGCCCCTTCATCATTCAGGTCGCTGACGGCGATTTCAATGACCTCATAGCCGTTGTTCCGCAGCCAGGACCGGATGCGTTGATCCTGTTCAGCTGTTGCGCTGTTGCCGTGGAGATGGGCGCTCAATCCATCGAGATAAATGCACACGCCCTCATCCTCATCATGGTGTGGTCCTCGGTAAATAACATCAGGTGTCGTCGTTCCGATGGCCCGGTCAAGACGGATCTGCCGGCCTCTTATTCCTTCTTCAAACCCGGCGGCTAACAACAGATGTCGCAGTCGTCGCTCCGCTTCGTTGACTGGTTGGCTTCCCTCAGCGGGGGCTTTAGAAGGTTGTCTGGCAGGGATCTCGTGGTCCTCCGTCAATCCTGTTCCCCATGCTGCAAGACGTTCCTGTGCAGCCTTCCGGTCGAGATACTTGTGATAGTATCCGTTGCGGAAGGTCTGGAGACAATCGATACAGGATTTTTCGCAGGCAGCCGGACAGTGCTCCACAACCTCTTGCGCTACTGCGGCAATTTCCTCGAATCTTTGACAAATCTGATCCAGAAGTCCTGAACCGCCGGGCATGGGGTCCCACAGCAGAGCATCTACTTCTTCGCGATCTACATGTCCGATAACGAGGATCTGCAGATCATCCAGGTGCATATCCAGGACCCGGGCGGCCGCAAAGCGCAGCGTTTCAAGGACGCTATACGCCATTGTTTTATCGGAACAAGCCGGCACTGACAGGACATCTGCCACCACATCGGCATAAAACCCGATGGGGACAAGGGGTCTTCCGCAGCGCTCTTGATGGGTCTGTTCAAAGTGTTCGCGCTGCCGATCCGAGGAGAGAGGTGAGATGCTCTGCCCGCAGACCCTGCAAACAGGATAGCCGAACCTCTCGAACCGGTCGATTGCCGATGCGGCGCCGACGTTGACCATACGCAGTCTGACTCCGCGGCGATGGTGCAAAGCCTGACCACCCCATCTGTAGGCAATCCCGCCATTGTGCTGATCGAGTTCCAGGCCGTAGACCGCCACACTCATCTGGAATCTAAACTCTTCCTCATCGGAAATGTGGGATTGGTGTACAAGATCTACGTCGCAAACTGCAATGGTTTGCAGAACAACCGCTCCAAGGGCGGCTGGAGGAATGCCTATATTGGTCAATTTGACAGCCTGTCGTTCGTACGATACTTCGAAGACAGGCGTTTCCTGCCGTTGTTCATCGATGTCGCGATGATACCGGCGAGACACAAAGCGATTTCCATTGGCATAGATCAGGTTGCCGGGCACATACTCCCTCAAGGCGACTCCGGGCGGTCGAGGCAGCGCAAACGCCATTGCGCCCGCCTGCCAGAAAGGAATCTCTGCGGTTCCCAGAACGGAGCCTGTTTCCAGTCCATAACCGGGCAGGAAGCCTTCAGCAGCCAGAACCCCATACGTGTTGACATCGTCATATCCTTCCGCTTCGCGGCGGGTACGGCGGGCTGTGCCTTTGAGGCGCTTGACAAGGGTATCGCAGCGCCGGAAAAGGGACTCGTCTTCCTGGTCCAGATCGCCCTGTTTTTCCCTCAGCCCGTTAAGTCGCCTTATCTGTTCCAGAGCCCAACGCAGACGGCGTTCCAGCCGGGAAATCACCTCCTCAAGCGTACCGACCATGCCCTTCACATGGCTGCGTAACGCCTCCGGGCGCGTTACTTCTTGGTCTACTTCCGGCCAACCCTGGCAGAGTGCATGCTCCACGTAGCTGGAGAGATCATTGATGTTACCGTCGATCAAGGATTGCAGAGGAGCAAGGTCTGGTCGTGTCTCCTTCACAAAGCCGTTTTCAAAGAGATAATCCGACACTCTGTCCGGGAGGCAGGTTTTCAGTGTGTTTTCGATGTTGCGACGCTCCGTTGCGGATCGGGAGGCATCGCGGGCGTACTGGTGCAGCCTTGTAATGACCATCGCATGAACATGTTTGGCGACCATCAGCTCATTGCGCAGATTGAATGCCGGAGGGTCGACCAGGCCCGCCAGCAGTTTGAGTGGTTCGGCAAAATACGCTCGGTCGTGCGAGACGGGACGGCAATAAGTCAAATCCACCGCCATCCGGTGACGCCGACCCGCACGGCCGGCCCGCTGCCAATAATTAGCGGGTAAAGGCGGGACGTTTCGCATGAGGATCGCATCGAGCTTGCCAATGTCCACGCCCAGTTCGAGGGTGGGGGTACAGACAAAGGCATTAACCGCTTCGGAATCGCCCTTGAAGAGATTTTCAAGCGCTCCCGTTCTTCATGGGGACCATGGCCGTATGCTCTTCAGGCCGGGCATCGAATATCTCTGATCGAGGAGTTGCAGGTCGTAGTTGTCTGCTTCTTCTGGGATGAATTCCAGATCACCGTCGCAGCGCCAGGCCAGACAGGTCTGCTTCGGAGTACGTCGTGTCGTGCGGCGTCGGCAGCTCCGGCATCGCCACACTCCATGATTCTGATGGAGACGCAGGCGGTCGGCGTCAACCTGGTAGACACCGCTGACTCTTGAGAGGGGCTTTCCCTTCGATCCTTTGAGGCGGACCGGTTTGAGGAGACCTATACCCACGAGAAGGCGGAACAAGCCTTCCAGAAAGGATTCGGTATTCTCCGCGGACACGCCCCACTTTCTGGCCATCTGACTTATTGTGGTATGACCCATATCGCTGAACCATTGGGCTACCAGTTCCTGTCGTTCCTCCGGGCTGCGCTGAAGTTTTGTTCCAACCGGTCCTCCCAACTGGGGAAGGTAGCCCTGCTGGACTTCGAGATCCCATCCATCCAGTATTTGGTGAAAATTTCGCGTTCCGGTCATGCAATACCCGCTTGCGTCGCAGATAATCGAGAAGGCCTGCGACACCGTCGCGGAGATCCTCGGGAGGCATGCCGAGGGCATGGGCATTTTCCTGAATCCAGGGCAACGCGGGGTCAAGGCCTTCATAATCCACCTTCATCCGTCCCCATGGTTCGAGACCAATGGCTTGCCTGGAGGAAAGCGTGACTTCCCGCAGCACCTGAATGCGGAGAAATTTCCGTCGTTCCTGTTCGTGGCGACCGCCTCCGCCTTCTCGACGGACCACTTGCCACACCTCGGGAACAAGGGCACGGGAAAGCGCCTCGTCCCTTTCCAGAATCTCATCGAGGTGCATGGCCAGATCGCCGATGGAAACAGAACCGTTTTTGAGACCCTCGGCCATGAGGGCGCGCAGGCGGAAACGACGGGCATGATCCTTCATCCAGCCTGCCTGGAAGGCGGCATCCTGCCGGTTGTCGCAGAAAACCAGGAGACGTGGCCGTTCCGAATGGTGCACCATGTCCTGAGCCAGAACATGCACGTCGGCCACATTGGTCGCACGGACCGGTCGCGCCGGTTCCCGGTAGTTGCTGCCGATACGCCGCCCGTTGGACCCGCAGGAGAGGCAACTCGTAAGCATGCCTGGATTGTCTCCCTTCTGCCGCACGGCATAAAGAAGCACCGGTTCCCCGACTGCACCGCAATGGCGGCAACGCTTCACTGCATCGGGATGGGCGGCGCCACAACGGCGGCAGAAATAGATGGCAGCGAGACGCTCATGTTCGTCGAGATCTTCGTCATCGCTGCCGCCGACAATCTGGTCAACGAGCACGACTCGGTTTCCACCTTGAGCTTCTTCCAGCGGTTGCCAGAAGGACCCATCGCCGGAAAGTTCGCCGCCGCCCGGCCGTCGGCTTGAAAATTCAAAATCCTTCAAAAAGGTGACAAAGTAATGTTGCCCGCAGGTGGTGCAGGTTGTGACAGAAAAATGGGCGCTTCGCTCTTCACTTCCTCCGGCTTCGATTTCGTCTTCTGCGGCGAGCCAGAGTTTCGGCCCCGTTTCGCCTTCCGGAAAGGACACAACGGCGCCGCTGATGCCTCGAATAAAGACATGTACAACGGGTCTTATCAGTGGCCTACCCTCTTTCCTTGCTGCCGCCCCTAGAGTAAGCCAGGCCAGAACCTCCGCTTCGGTTACGGAACGGCCGATTTTCTTTTCCAACTCAACCGGAAGTTCTTGAAGAGGGCGCGGCGATGCAAGGACTTCGGTAAGTCGAAAGACAATCTCGTTCTTTGCTAGACCGGCATGAAGGGCTTCGGACCAATTCCCAGCCGAGAGATCGGATGAGGCCAGTGAGCGATAGACCGTGCGGACAGCGGCTCCTTCTTCCTGCTCTTCCTCCACAGCCTGCACGCATTCATTGAGCAACAGACCGGTATCTTTTTTCGGCAGAGGGGGCGTTACGCGTTTGTGGGCCCATACCTCAGGCTGGTATGCCTCACTGACGGTGACGACCCTTTCCTTCTCCACGCCAAAGAAACGGGACGCAAAATCACGTGCCGCATCGGGATTCCGCTGATCGGCAATGGTTGCCGATGTAGCGATGCAGACGGATTCCTGGGTTTCCCGCCCACAGAAGGTCCGGAGTCTGCGGATGAGACAGGCCGTTTCAGCCCCTTGGGCGCCCGCAAAGGTATGAGCCTCGTCAAAAACGAGGAAATCGAGCCTTGCATCGGCAAACAACTCGACATCCCGCTGGCGGGTAAGCAGGAGCTCCAGCTGCTTCACGTTGGTCAGCAGGATTCGCGGTTGACGGCCGGGAGTTCGCATTTTTTCCCGGGCGCAGATCTCCTCCGGGGGATGAACGGTTTCACTTCGCTTTTCCCGGTGCACCTCCGCAAGTCTTGCCTCATAATCGGCCAGGGACGACCCGGCGGGCAGGCGGATGCCCGTTACTTCAGCCTCCCGCTCCGGTGTCTTCCCGACATACATGCCGAAGGAAATGTCCGTACCGGCCAGAAGAGACCGCAGACGGCCGAGCTGGTCTTCGGCCAGGGCATTCATGGGATAGACGATGACGGCGCTGATGCCCGCAGGCGCCCCTTCATCGCGCAAGGAAAAACATTTGCTGATAATGGGATAGAGAAAGCATTCGGTTTTGCCGGAGCCGGTTCCCGTCGAGACCAGAGTCGTCCGCCCGGCATGAATGGCCCGGATCGCCTCCTCCTGGTGCCCGTAGACCCGGGAAATCTCCGCGGGGATGCGGTGTCGCATGTGGGGGTGAAAGATACTCTCCCGCACCAGCTCTTCGATCGTTGTCCCCTGCCGGAAGGGGCGGGAGAGGCTGATATAGGGCCCCTTCAAGAGGGGTGAATGCCGGGTTTCATCCAGAGACAGCAGTTGCCGCATCTGTGCATGGAGGCGCTCATCGTAGAAAGGATAGGCGGTAAGCTGATAGCGGAGAAAACTTCGGACAGCCTTTTCGGTAAAGACAATCGGATTTAATGCCATGATCAGCCCTCGTAATCAGCGCTGTGTGTCCGGACCGGCGCCTTTTCCCGGCCTGCTCGGCCGGGCCAGATAATTCCGCACATTTTGAATTTTCCATAGAATAGCTGGATGCCCGGCGATACGGCCGGCTTCCTCCGGATCCTGTGAAAAGAGCAATTTGAGGCCGCAGCTCCCCTGATGAACGGCGGCGATGAACCCTTCCCTCATCGGGATCCAAGGTCAGAAAACTTCGCCAAGTTTCCCCATGCGTGTTCAATAAGTTCCCCCCGGACAGCCGTGACACCAGTCAGAAGGGGGGCAAGCCGTTCTTCAATAGCCTGATCGGTCAGGCCTGCCTCAAGACGTTCTCTGGTATAGGTCATAAGCGGGTGTTCAAGAATGGAGGAAAGGGCAATGAACCATCGCCGAAACCGGATTGATTTGAACGCCTCTGTCGATGCCAGCGGAGGATAGGCGACATCCCAGGCATCCCTTACCGCACTGCGATCGAGTGGGAGCCAAGAACTGCCGATAAGAATCTCCGCCAGGCTGACGACCTGGACGAAGTGGTCGATCCAATTTACCGAGGCTGCCAGAGTTCGCGCCTCTCAGTCCGGCGATAGGCATCCGGAAGAGAAAATTCAGATCTATCTCGATCCGATCCTCCGGACCGAGGGCAGATCGGTAGAAGAGATAAAACTTCCGTCCAGCGAATGCGTCGGCTGACTGTTGCACACGATAACCTTGGCGCGGGCCAGATCGACAGCAGCCTGCTCCACAACCGGCCGGGCTTCCAGCATGTCCGTTCGGTCGAGATGCCCTATGTAATTGTAATCAAGATCTACGGAGAGCCGTTTGGGCGGACCGAAATGAGTTAAGCACGTGCCGCCTTTTAGAGCAAGCACCACCCCGAGAAGCGGGTGCCGCTTGATATCTGCCGCCATTCCCCAGCGCACGACCTTTTCCAGCGGTTCGATCCGATAGCCGGTCTGATTTGAGCAGTGTCTCAGGTACTCCAGACTAACGTTCATCAGGCTCTCCCGGGAGACAAAACAACCTTGGGAATGATCAGGTTCCAGCGTTTGACAAGGAGGCCGCCCCGCTGCCCGCGCTCGATGTACGCCCGGGAACGTGGACGGTGTATTCCATGCGGGTCAGAAGCGCATCAGGCACATGGAAAACGTTCTGAAACCTCTCCAGAAACCAGCCCGTTGCCGCCCAGAGCTTTGCCATGTCGTACCGGCTCAGGACCTCCTCCAGGAGTTCAAGATCCAGGGTGGTGAAACCGGCGGCGGAGTTAACCAGTTCCTCCAGTCCTCCGATCAGCGCCGGTCGGCTGAATCCTTCAACCAATGTTCGTTCAGGGCCGGTGACATTGAGCAGTTTGCCTTGACGCTCTATCCGCCGTGTGCCGATTTGCTTGTCCAGTGCCCTTCATTGAGGGAATATCCAGAAACGAAGTTGCGTCTTCCAGTACAAGCGGCCGACGGCGCCGCGTTGATATAAAGGAGTGCATTGATTCCAAAGCGAGTGCGCGGCACCGAGCAGCTCCAAGGCGCTGTGGTGCGAAAAAGACACCGTCGAGGTACATGGCACTTGCCACCAGAAAAGGATCGGGATACAAATGCTCGGGGACCAAGTCGGAGGGACAACAGCATATATCTCGCGTGTAACGTGTTTCAAGCGACCCACCCTGAGATGGTGCTTTAGTCGTTCGACGACACGCAACCGTTTTCCCCCCGGTGCCAGGTCCGTAACGGCCTCGTCGAGAGAAAAAACCGAGTGGGTAGCAAAGAAATCTGTCCCTCGTGGTTTTTGTTCTGTGTTCATATAGGTAATAATATTCCCTGTATCAAGTCGAAACGCCAACTGGCAGCAGCCGGCCTGTTGCTAATATGATTCACTATGGGTAATTATTTTACCTTTTCAATCGCATAATGCAAACGAACCTTTTCACCAAAATGGTCGTCTTTTCCCGATCGATGCGCACAGCCAGTCATTTTACTTTCAGAAACCAACGAAGAGCTTGCGGTCCTTGAACAAATGTTGGCGCTTGCCCTGGCTCTACGCAGTGCTTCGGCTAAAATTCGAAAAGCGCCCAGAATGGTCGATTTTCTGAGTTATTCGGGCCTACAGAATATTAAATCGATCCAATGACAATGAAAAATCTCGGAATGCTTTGTAGCGTAGAAACTTTACCGATGTAATCCGATGCAATTCATTCATTTCAGTTTTCCGATGGCCCGTTATCCCACGTAAACTCAGGATGTCTTCAGTCAAAAAAGCTCTCCTTGTTTCCCTCTGCCAAGATCTGCCGTTGAAGATTTGCTCTGGTCCTTGAGCGATTTCTTCGCTTCCTCCGGGGATTTAATGTCATTAGAAGTTGTTGATAGCGTTTCTCCCAGGGGTGCGGCGTGGGTACTCGCGCCAGGATTCCTCAGCGGGGATTGGGCAAGCGCAGTCATAGAAGCGTGGTCCGAGGCGGGAGAACGGGTTGAGCGTTTTGCCCGGTCGTCATGGCGAGGCCATGGTCGGCCAGGCACAGAGTTTCGGGGAGCATCCAGCCCTCGCCGTTGTTCTGGTTGAGGAAGAGCTTGATGCCCTCTACGGTCGCCGCCGCACGCCGCGGATCTTCTCTTCAAGATCGTGGAAGGCGATGAGGGTCAGGACCGTGTGGCGGGATTCCGGATCCTTGTCTTTGTCGACGCGCCAGAAACCCGCTTGGGATTGTATCCTGAAACGTTGGAAGCGGATGGTCACGATCTTCCAGTATGTGATGCAAGTCATTGATATTAGACCCATATTGATGAGCGATAAGGGCATCGAAAATACAACGAGACCGAAGGCGTTCTGCTTCAGTTAGCGCCCAATTGGCTATTGGTGCAATAGAGAATAAAGATGCTTTTGGTAAGTACCACTGTAAAGGGCAAACAGAAAGTCTGGTACGCTGAGATTGGCTGAATGCTGTTCCAATAATACTTCGTTTAATGATAAGATTTCTTTATAAACGGACTTTCAGCTAATACAGACCAGATTAATGAGTTGCCACCGAGACGAAGGCGAACAAGAAAATCAAAGCAAAGGAATTAAGGATCGTGGTAACAAGGAGGTGTTCTCACGATTTTGGGTGTCAAAGTGGGGCTTTTGTGGCCACAGGGTACGCATTGTAACAGAGAACCGATAACAGTCCGAGTATTAGTGCTGGAAGTTACATCCATAATTGAAACTTTATGCTGCCTAGGCCACCACCAGAGAGTACTGCAGCGGATCTCGCAGCCTTTCTTTCTCCGCTTCCGCTGCAGCCATGCCGCCAATTCCTGGCAAGCTCTGAAGATAAGCCGACAACTCCACTTCCTGCCATTTTTCAAGAGAGCAAATACTGGCTCAATCTGCTTCCTGTTCCGGGGGATGTCCTGCCAGACTGCCCCGCGACCTTTCCGCCGCAGCCCTTCTGGCTGAAGTCGAACTGGCCGATCATTCGGCCCTCATATAATGGCAATGCCGTATCTTCAACCTGCTCTTCCCTTATCCAGGCATCGGCGCGGGAGAGGATGATGCCTTGTGGAACGTCAGCGCGGGGATGGGAAGTGCGTCATAGGGCGGCTGGGCGCAGCGGACGCGCTCGGGGCGTGCGCTGGACGTCGCCAGGTTTTAGCCAATGGCCGTGGATGTGACATGCCTGGGCGGTGCGTTTTTCCAGGCTGGCGGAGGTATTGAAGAGCCAATCTTCGAACTCGATTTCGGCGGGCAGGGGGACGGGCTGGGTCGATGTCCAATTCGGTCCAGAGTTCTTCGATGGGCCGCCAGTCTGCTGAGCCAGCGGCTGTACTCGTCAGGGCGGTAGCCCTGGGCTTCCCACCGGGGGCGAGGGGAAAGAGCCGCGAATCGTTGGTCATATGAAATTCCGTGGCATAGCGGATGCCCAGCCGTCGGGGCTGTCATCGCCGAGGAGAACAGGTTGGCGTAGATCTTCTCCGGAGATCTCCAGATCCTCTCGCTGCGACTGGATTTCGAGGATGGCCCAGGGAACAGGGGGCTGGTCGAGCAACCTGGGTGCGGGAATAAGGCGTTGCAAAGGTCTCGGCGTGCTCCCAGTCTTCGAGTTGCGGCGCATGAAGGCCGTGGAGATCGCCTCTGGCGCCGCCCTTCTGGATGATGATGGGATTGAACTTGAAACGGCTGTCGATTTCGAAGACCTTGTCCAGTTTTTCAAAGCCAAAGAGCCATTCCCAGCGGCATCGAGAAAGAGACAGCGCAGTCCCCTGTCCGTGGTCGGAATAGAGGCCAGAGGACGATGAATCCCAGGCGGCCGTCCGGGCGAAGGAGGGCATGGGCCTGCTCCGAGAAGGCCTTGTAGGGTTGATGTCGGCTGATCCTGATGACCGAAGGGATGAACCGGATCAGCGAGCGGCACGAGCGGATCTTCCGCCAGTGTGCATGCAAAGGGCATTATCCCGGCCGCGGGCAACGGCAAAGCGGTCGGAACTGGCCTCGTTTTCCTTGGGATCGCCGTAGGGACTTGCGGCATAGCTCATGAAGTTCGACTGGGCGCGAAAGTCGGCGTTATAGTCGAGCCAGTTTTGTTCGATTTCCCCGGTTTCGAAGTATCCGGTCTGATGACGGAGGGCTTCCTGTTTTCCGTAGGCGCGATAGAGGGGATCGATGTTGGAGAAGAACTCCTTGGAATTGGGCTTTGCGATGTCCCAGGGCGGATTGCCGAGGATGGCGTCAAAGCCGGAATTTTGCACACAGAAGACGTCGGGGAATTCCAGCTCCCAGTGGAAGAAGCGCTTGGCCTGTACGATCCGGCCGGCAAGTGACCGGGTCTCCGGCGACGGGTCATGAAAGGTCGTCGGAAGAGGAGCGGAATCCAGGGCATCCGCCGGCCAGAACCAGCAGGCGCACCAGAGGTCCAGAGCGGACTTCAGTAATTGCCAGTCCGGAGAGCCGAGGATCTCTTCCCGGTAGATCCGGGCGCGTTCTGCACTGGAATTGACGGGCAGGTCATGGAGGCGCGAAAAGACGGCGTGGGCAGCGGCATGGGCGGTGGTCGCCTCTATCGGTCTTTCAGCGAACAGATGGTGGGACACCGCTAGGAAATGTCGTAAATCGGGAATGAGCCTCTCCTTGACGAAGGCCTTCAAGGCCTTTGTCCGCGCCTCCCGTTCGAAGTGGATGCCGTTTGCGTGATTCTTGTCGCCTCCCTCGCGGTTTTTCCAGGCCATGACGGGATAGTGCCGGTACTGGTCAAACCAGGCGCCGACAAGGCTGTTGCCGCACTTGATCTTGTGGTCGAGAAAGGAGAAGGGCAGCTCCCGATCCATGGTTTCAAGCCAGAGGGACAGGCGGCAGAGCTCCACCGCCAGTGGGTCGAGGTCCACTCCGTAGATACAGCGTTCCACCACATGACGGCGCAGGCGCGCCTTGGTCTTCTTCTCGAAGTCTTCGTCTTCCGGCCGGCAGGGAAGATCCTCTTGACAGAGCCGCTCTTCCGGCAGATCCGACACAGGTGCAATGAGCCTTGCAATGGCCTTTTCGCCGTCGACGGCAATCCGTTTATGGAAATGGAGGGAGGCGTAAAGGCCGTCGGTGAGAAAACGCAGGGCCGCTACGGGAAAGGTTCCGGAGCCGCAGGCGGGATCACAGACTTTCAGGGCAAGAATCTCTTCGGGCTTACGAGGCGTCCATGCTACTGCCGAGGCAGCGAAATCCGGCTGACCTGTGGCATCCACCGGGGGATCATAGACCAGGGGACGCAAGGTTCGCTGGACCGTGGGCACGGCCAGACCCGGCCGGGTATAAAAGGTGCCCGATCCCTTGCGGGTGCCGCCCCAGCGAACGACATACCACTCACCGGGGAGAATGACGCGGACGACAAGCTGCCGGGCCTTCCGGGAAATGGCGTCTTCATAAATGAGACGTCGTTCCGGCGTCAGGGCGCCACGGGGGCGGCGGACAAGGTTGCCTACATCCACGGCCCGTCGTGCCCAGGTCTCGGCTCGGGTGCGCGTCACATGACGATCGTCACCCGGTTCTTCGATTCTCTCTTCCGCGGAATTTTCCTCTGCAGCGGCATAGAGACCGATCCCCCCATCGTCTTCATCACCATCGCCTGGAGTATCCGTAACGTCTTCGTTACCGTCCACAGAAGCTTCTTCGCCGGTTTCCTCACCCGCTTCCTCCTGACCCGTGTCCTTCATCTTCTCCAGGAGATCGGCGATAGCCCGGTCGTCCATTCCTTCGAGGCGGGAAAGCGGCAGGGCCGGCTGGTTGCCGACGGCCAGAAAGATGACCGGATCGCCTGGCGGGACGGTCTTCAATTCGAAGTCAAGCAGCCCTTCGTAAAGGATGCCGATGTATTCGCTGGAGAGGTCTGAGAAGTCTACAGGTGCGGGAATCCACATACTTGCCCTTCCCTGCCGGAGTTTAACCCGCGTCCTTGTGAGGAGTTCCAGAATGCGATGGACTTCCCGATCGGAGAGAATTTCCCGAGCGAAGCAGGCGTTCTCGAAGATGGCAAGGGCTCGCGACAGGCCATCGGGTGAAGCGGCATCTCCCGGGGCGAAGAGTTCACCGCCGTACGCGGGCACGGGAAGCTTTTCATGGGAAGAACCCTGACAAACAAGACGGAAGAGGGCCAGAATCCTCGGCCATGCGCTCCAGGACCGGGCAAGACGGCTGCCGCCGCGAGCCGCCCCGGACTTTTCCAGATCTTCCAGGAGGCCTGTCAAGCCATAAGCACCATAATAGAAGGAATTTTCGCGGGGCAGAAGATCGCGGGATTCGGCGAAAAGGATGACAACCATCCGCATGACAATCCTCACGGCGGCCTGGTAGATCCTGGCAGGATCGATCTCGCTTCCTTGTTCCTTCAGAATATCGCCGTGGCTCTGAACGAGGATCTCGACGGCTTCGCGAACCCGTTCGCCCAGGACAGCCGAGAGTTCTGCCTGCCCCTTCCGGCTGTCGAGAATCGCCTCCAGGAGCGGGGAAGGCGCCCCAGAGGTTACCGGAGTCCAGAGAGCCGGGGCCAGGAGTGTTCGCAGAGCGGCCACCTGAGGGGAGAGGGCGCCCTCTTCAAACCAGAGTTCCAGATCCCATTCGCACCAGGCGTCAAAATCGAGACCGGTGAAAATCAGCCGCCACTGGCGGCCGTTGGTAAGGACGGCAAGACGCTCGCTTCCCCCACGGAGCCAGGACACGACCTGGCTGACAGAGCGCCGGCCGCGTCCGACACCGAGGCGGACCTCGATATCGATAAAGACGGGAAGAACCGCGTCATTTGAAGCACGCCAAAGTTGTTGGGGTTTCACTGTTTCTCCCGTTACGGCCCGGCGGCCCCATTCGGCGCTCACCTGACTGCCCCGCTGCCATGATCCGCTTGGTGAAGCAAAACCGCAGATTTCTTCCAGGACAAAGCGAACAAAATCCGTTTTGTTTCCCCCATCATCCAGAAGCGCCCCCGCCTGACGCCGTAGTTCTCTTTCCCGCCAGGGAGAAAGAGGTTCCGGAAGATGCTCGGCAATCCTCTTCAGTCGCGGCGTATCGAGGAGAAGCCCTCCATGACGGAGGCGGTCCCAACCGATCAGTTCCGTACCGTTCATGAAACACCTCCGGGGAGCCATACCTCGATGGCGACGGGGAAGACCTGGGAAGGGGCGGACATGGCATGCCGTCGGGGAAGGAGATGCCGCACGATGCGTTCGCGCTCCTTTTCCAGCTGGACGCGCACTTCCTCGTAGTGTCGAGTGCGACGGGCGATTTCCGTCTGTTTTTCCTCGATGGAGCGGTCGATGGCATCGATCCGGGCTTCTTCATCGAAAAGAAGGCCTTGTCGGCGTTCTCTCTTTAGTTTTTCAATCTCCCGTTCCAGCTTACCCAGGGTATTTTCGGCAATCAATGCCGATACCTCGCCTTGGCGGCTTCGGTAGCGAACTTCCTCCTGCCGGCGGGCCTGGCTGCCGGTTGCTTCCAGTTGCTTCTGAAGTTCGGCCGTGAGTTTCTGAGTGTAATCGGCAAGGAACCGTTTGAGATCCGAAGAAACTTCATCGATCAGGTTTCGGGCCTCGTCATAGAGGCCATCATCAGGGATGGCGGCAGAACAGCGCAGATCCCGGGCGGGCCGATGGGGGAGAGGTTCCCCCAGGATGCCGTTCCGAAAGGGGAAAAGGAGCGTGCGGACCCAATGGTGAAAAGTCTCCCGCAGGTCATTAATGGCCAGTTCTTCGATGCTGAACAGAATCAGCGCCTCGGCGCCTGGGGGTACGTTTCCCTTCCTCACGGTCCAGCGGGAGACCTCCTCGCCGCCGCCGGGGAAACGACGGCGCGTCAGGGCGGAGAGTGCCCGATGGAACATTGGGTGAGAGAGATGCATGAGCAGGACGTCCGGTCGAGGAGCGAAGA
>NZ_JAXGNC010000013.1:0-85368 GCF_040768185.1 Syntrophus sp. (in: bacteria)
CATCCGGTTCGGATGGTCCCGGCGGCATCAGCTCCAGAATCGCGAGGTCCGGTTTCTCATCCCGGGTAAGCGGCAATGCCTTCGTAACATCCCATATCCCAGCCGCACGCGTCTTCCTAAGCCAGCAGCTTCCCAGCCTTCGGACCCGGGGTGACTCCGTAAATCTCTTCGATTTTCAAAATGGCGATCCCTTTGGACTTCAAGGGAAACCCGGCGGCATTGCCAAGCTCCTCGATCCATCTGGCCGTTTCCTCATACCGGCTACCGCTTGTTTCCAGGACGACGGACCCTTTTAACTGGTATCCTTCATGGCCTTCCCAGAAGGTCACGGCCACGTTCGGGTTTGCCTTCATGTTTTTGAGAGTTTTGTTAAAAAACTGATCCGAAATCAAAATCGTTTCATCGTCAAGAATCTTTTTGGCTCCCACCGGCACGGCATTCGGCTTTCCGTCGCTGTCCGCTGTCGCCAGCACAACCGTGGGGATTTTCTCAAACAATTCCTTCATTCTGTCCGTCATTCTTGCCATAGGGTCTCCTCCTTGAAATTTGATTCCGGCTTACTTTAAAATCAAGCCGCCTTTAATTCAATCACAAATCCCGGGTTTGCAAACGTTCAGAGGACCGACGGTATGATGTTCATTGGAAAAGGCAGGTTGAAAAAGGTCGCCTTGCGGGTTAGGTATCGGGAAAAGAAAGGAATCTTCCAATAAAGACTCTTATCAAGCCCTCTTGAAGAACAGGGACACGGTCGTTCCCTTACCGAGAATGCTGGCAATTTCCATCTTTCCCCCGTGAGACGCCATGAGATGCTTGACAATGGAGAGCCCGAGACCCGTTCCACCCAGCTCCCGCGAGCGTGCCTTGTCCACGCGGTAGAACCTCTCCCCGAGACGGGGAATGTCCTGAGAAGGGATGCCGATTCCGGTATCTTCAACCTCCAGAACCACCCAGTCCTTCGCCCCGTCTTCACGGCAGGAAAGAGTGATTCTTCCCTCTTCCGGCGTGAATTTCACCGCGTTGTGAAGGACATTCATCAGCACCTGCACCGCCCGGTCCCGATCGGCGAGGATCCCGGGGACTGCCCCGGAGATGATCGTATCCAGGGCGATCTTTTTCTCTGCCGCCGAGGATTCCACCATGGGGAGCACCGTCCGTATCAGGGCATCCACGGAAAGAGGTTCAAGCTTCAGATTGGTTTCATTGAGCTCAATGCTGGAAAGCGTCAGGAGATCGTCCACAAGACGGCTCAGGCGCTCTGCGTTGCCGGCAATGGTCCGGAGAAATTTTCTCGCCGTTTCCCTGTCGTCCAATGCCCCCGCCAGGAGTGTCTGGAGAAATCCGATAATGGCCGTAAGCGGCGTCCGGATTTCGTGGGTGACATTGGCCACAAAGTCCGTACGCATCTGTTCCAGTTTTTTCAGCCGTGTCACATCGTGAAAGACCAGCAGCGTTTTCTCCTCGCCGGCGGGAAGGCCCTGAATGTCTGAAATATTGACATCCACGATGTTCGGCTGCTTTCCGCTGAGTCGGATTTCCTCAAGAACGGGTTTCCGCTCCCGCCGGAATCGCTCAAGAGCCCTCTGGAGATCGGCGCTCATAAAGGCTTCCAGAATGGATCTCCCATGAATTTCGGAACTCCGGCGGTCCAGAATGGATTCAATTCCGCGGTTGGAGGATTCGATGCGGCCCTGAGAATCGAGCACAACAACTCCTTCCACCATGCTCGCCAGGGCGGCCTCCAGTTTTCCCTTTTCCTGATGGGCCAGCAGGATTTTTTCCCGGTATTCCTCGACCAGATAATTGATCGCCTCCGCCAGCTGCCCCAACTCATCGGAGGCTTTCACCAGGAGAGTTCCGGAAAGATCCCCCCGGCGAATGGCCTGGGTGTAATCCCGTATTTCCCGGATCGGCTGGAAGATCTTCCGGGTAAACACAAGGGCCAGCAGGAGGGTGGGCAGCAGGGCGAAACCGATTGTCCGGTAGAGGAACCCATACATGCGCTGCACGGAATCTTCCACTTCTCTCAGGGATCGGGACATTCGGACGTATCCCTTGATTCCCTTGTCGTTCCGGACAGCCAGAGCCACATACATTTCATCGTCCCGCAGCGTGGAGCTGCGCCGGACCGATTTGCCGGATCCCCTCAGCCGGGCTTCCTCAACTTCGGGGCGGTTCAAATGAATCTCCATTTGAGAGACATCCCCCCGGGAATCCGCCAGGACGCCTCCACCGGCGTCAATGATCGTCACCCTGGCTCCGGCTTCCTGTGCCAGAAGACGAATGTTGCTCCTGATCTCGTCAAAAGGATGCAGTGATACGAGACGTGCCGTATGAAGAAGGCCTTCCTCGATCTGCTTCGTCTCAATGAGACGTATCTGCCGGGAGAAAAGCACGGCGACAATGGCGGCCACCAGGAGGATCACCGCACAGTAGCTGATCAGGATCCGGATAAAAAGCCGCTTCTTCACGCCATCCGCCCTTTCGGTTCCAAAGAATCATTGTGCCGGACGCTTTTTCCTGTCACCAGATAGATGACCATGTCCGCAATCCCCTCGGCATGATCCGAAATCCGCTCCAGGTTCTTGGCGATCTGCATGATGAGTAGAGCGGTCCGGATCGTTCTGGGGTCCTGTATCATGAATGTCAGGAGTTCACGGAACACCTGCTCATTCAAATTGTCGACGGTTTCATCCTCCCTGCGGACCTGATCCGCCAGATCCACGTCCTCCCGAATCAGGGAGTCCAGGCTCTGACGGATCATTTTCTGGGTGATTTCCGCCATTCGGGGAATGTCGACATAGGGCTTCAACTGAGGCTCTTCATTAAGAAGAAGGACCTTCTCGGCAATGTTGACCGCCATGTCTCCGATCCGTTCCAGATGTCCGTTGATTTTGATGGCCGTGGCGATGAAGCGCAGGTCCCGCGCTGCCGGCTGCCGCAGGGCCAGAATCCGGATGCACCGGTCTTCATTCTCCGAATCGAGCTGATCAATGGCGGCGTCGTCTGCAATGACCCTTCTGGCCAGTTCCGAATTTCTCTCCACGAGCGCCTGCAGAGCGTTCTTTATGGCGTTCTCGGCCAGCCCCCCCAGATAAAGCAATCCATCCTTCAGTTCCTGAAGCTCCTTTTCGTAGTGGGTGCTTGTATGCCGCCTGTCTCCCATGATGTATACCTCGTGATATTAAAAAGATGTCCTTTCTTGGTGTCCTTATCCAAACCGGCCCGTGATGTAGTCTTCCGTCTGCTTCTCTTCCGGGTTCGTGAAGATCTTTTCCGTGGAATTGAATTCAATCAGCCTTCCCAGATAAAAAAATCCCGTTTTCCCTGATACCCGGGCAGCCTGCTGCATGTTATGGGTTACGATGATGATCGTGTAGTTTTCTTTGAGTTCATCGATGAGTTCTTCGATCTTCGCTGTGGATATGGGATCCAGAGCGGACGTCGGCTCGTCCATGAGAACTACGTCTGGTTTCATGGCCAGAGCCCTTGCAATGCACAGGCGCTGCTGCTGACCACCGGAGAGGGTCATCGCCGAGCGGTTCAGGATGTCCTTGACCTCTTCCCACAGGACCGCCTGCCTGAGGCTCGCCTCCACCAGATCTTCGAGATCCCTTTTTTTCCTAACACCATGAAGTTTGGGTCCATAGGTGATGTTGTCAAAGATGCTTTTCGGGAACGGATTCGGCTTTTGAAAGACCATGCCGATCCGACGACGAACCTCCACCGGGTCTACATCGGCGGCGTAGATATTCCTGTCTTCAAAGATTACCTGACCCACCAGGCGAGCGCCATCGATAAGATCATTCATTCGGTTGAGCAGCCTGAGCAGCGTGGATTTTCCGCAACCTGAAGGACCGATGAGGGCCGTGACCTCATTTTTTTCAAAATTCATGGTAATGTCCGTCAGGGCTTGAAACGTACCGTAATAGAAATCGACATCCACGACATCAATAATAGAGTTATTTTTCAAATTTACCACCTCTTCCTTTTTCGCATCCGGCTGCGGATCACAATGGCAATCAGGTCGATTCCCAAAACCAGGGCAACCAGCACGAGAACGGTTCCAAACTGGAGGGGACGGGTTTCTTCAATCCGTGTGCCTGCCGTGGCCAGAACATAGATGTGATAGGGCAAGGCCATGACTTCGTCGAAAATCGACGAGGGGAGCTTCGCCGTAAAAAAAGCTGCTGCCGTGAACATGATCGGCGCCGTTTCTCCGGCGGCACGCCCGATGCCCAGAATGGAGCCGGTCAGAATGCCCGGCATGGCGTTGGGCAGAACGATACGGGAAATGGTGCGCCACTTTGAAACGCCCAATGCCAGGGATGCCTCGCGGAAGGTCTGGGGAACGGCCTTCATGGCTTCCTCGGAGGCCCCAATGATTGTGGGAAGAATCAGAAAACCCAGCGTCAGCGCCCCGGACAGGATACATGAGCCGAACTGCAGGAAGACGACAAAGAAACCAAGGCCGAACAGCCCGAACACGACGGAAGGGATGCCGGCAAGACAGTTGACCCCAAGTCGGATGGCCCGGATGAGCTTTCCCTGGCGGGCGTATTCCGTAAGGTAGACCGCCGAGGCGATTCCGAGGGGCAGGGCTACGAGAATAGCTCCCATCGTCAGGTAAAGCGTTCCGAGAATTGCAGGAAAAACGCCCCCCCTGGTCATGGAATCGCGCGGCGGGCTGCTCAGGAATTCCCAGTTGACGGCCTGAAAGCCGTTTTCAAAAATGTAAAAGAGGATGCCGCCAAGGGAAACCACAATGGCAAGGACACACAGTGTTGCTGTGCCCAGGAAGAGATTCTGCTTAAGATACCGCCATTTCAAGTTCATAGAGGAATGTCCGATAACATGATTAAAGCGTCGCCGATCCCACCTGTTTGAAGCGGTTCGAGACGTAGTCCGCTATCAAATTGAAAAAAAGGGTAAGGAAAAACAGCACGATTCCCGTGGCAAAAAGGGCATGATAATGTCCGCTTCGAAATGGTGCCTCTCCCATCTCGGCGGCAATGCTCGCCGGCATGGGTCGTACCGGATCGAAGAGGCCTTCAGGCATGGCCGCCGCTCCGCCGGCCACCATCAAAACGACCATGGTTTCCCCAATGGCCCTTGCCATTCCCAGAATGACCGCCGCCGAAATGCCGGACAGGGCGGTGGGGACGATCACTCTGGTAATCGTTTCATAGCGTGTCGCCCCCAGGGCGTAGGAGGCTTCCTTGAACTCCTTGCCAACGGCATAGAGGGCGTCTTCTGAAATGCTTGAAATCGTGGGAATCGCCATGATGGCCAGCATGAATGAGGCGTTGACAATGTTCAGGCCCGTGGGGAGATCGAAGGTCTCCTGCATCCAGGGCGCCAGAACAACCATCCCGAAAAAACCGAGTACGACGGAGGGCAATCCGGCCAGGAGCTCAATGGCGGACTTAAGGAAGTCCCGGATGGCCACCGGGGCTATTTCCGCGATGAAGATCGCGGAAAGAACCCCAAGAGGCACGGCAATTAATGAGGAAAGGACCGTCACCACCAGCGAGCCGACGATCAGCGGCAAGATTCCAAATTCGGGAGGATCATAGGTGGGGTACCATTCTTTTCCGAAGAGGAAATTATAAACGGACACTTCCTGAAAAATAGGCACCCCTTCACTGAAAAGAAAAACCACAATCAGCCCGAGAATCAGGATGGATACGGTGGCAATTCCGAGAAAGAACAGCTTGATGAGTTTCTCTTTTCCCTGCCTTGTCATGATATCTCAACCTCTCCTACTTCTTCCCTTTCTTTGCACCCTTTTTATCAGAGGCCTGGACGGGTACAAACCCCTCCTTTTCCACCAGCTTCTGACCGGCAGGGCTCAGGACGAAACGGATGAAGCCGGCCGCCTCGCCTTTGGGCTGACCGTCTGTATACATGTAGAGCGGCCGGGCAATGGGATAGGTCTTTGCCAGAACGGTCTGCACGGAGGCTTGAATCCCATTGACGCTCACTCCCTTGACGGAGCGGTTCAGATATCCCAGCCCGATGTACCCGATGGCGTAGCGGTTTTTGGAAACCGTCTGCACAACGGCCCCGCTGGATGCCTGAAGCTGGGCTTTCGGTGTGACCTTCGCACCGTTGAGCACGAGATGTCCCCAGGATTCGTAAGTGCCGGAACTGCTGTCACGGGAAACCACCACGATGGGGATATTGTCCCCGCCAACCTCTTTCCAGTTTGTAATTTTTCCCTGATAAATCTGGCTCAATTGATCCAGGGTCAGCCCGTTGACCTTGTTGCGGGGATTTACGATGGGCACGATGGCATCGATAGCCACGACGTGTTCCATCGGAGAAACGCCCTTTGCTTTGGCGCTGGCAGTCTCTTTTTCCTTGATCTCCCGGGATGAATTGGCGATGTCTGTTGAACGGTCGATCAGCGCCTTGATTCCCTCTCCCGATCCGCCGCCCGAAAGTGAAATGTTCACTCCCGGATGACTCTTCATATACGCTTCGAGGGCCACCTGTGCAACAGGAAGCACGGTCGTCGAGCCTTTGATCACAAGCGTCGTCGCTGCGGCAGCGGGAAGGCTCCATACTAGAAACATTAAACAACTCACTACCCATAAACCAGCTTTTTTCACTTTAAAATCCTCCTTTAACTTTCTTTTCTCCATCATGTTTGACCCTGTAACAGGGCTTCAAATGAAATCATTGGACTTTTACAGGAATATTGTTGCAGTTTGATGACAGATAGATGAAATGTTTGAAATATAAACCACTCGAGGGGATTTTTTACCCCGGCGGATTGAACGATCTTTATGCCGCATCAATAGGGACGATATCCGGCATTGGGTGAAACCGATCAAAGAACCGATTCTGGGACGTGGAATCATCAGGCCTCACAGAGATCGGAACATGAAAGGATTGTTGCAGTGAAATGAATTTTTAATGAAAAGCATGTCCTCACGAGAGTCAGCTCCGTCGAGTTTCGTTCTCTCGTCCGGACAGAAAAAGGTTCCTCCGACTAAAGCGTACTTCGTCTCATGGAGTGCCATAATTTTGAGTTTGAAGAATCCCATATCTCGGAAACCGTAGGCCATTCATTTTTGTGGTTTTGATTTTGTTATTAGTGCCCTCCAATGATGCCGATGAGATGCGATGATCGTGATAAGAGAGGATTCCGGATTGGAAGGCGGCGATCGTTTTGGAAAATTTCATCAACCTTCTGATAAAGAAGGTTTCCGCTCGTTTGATCCAATCGGCTAATACGATTTGAGCTTTGCCTTTGTACGGTTGGAACCAGATTTGCCTGAGATCCTCTTTGAGGTAATAGGCACATGAAAGAGGCCGGTTTAACAGGAGCAGCCTTTGTATGTTAAAACAAGTGGGGCAAAGGTCCATTCCGACCGAGGCGGGACATAACAGGCACGCAATCTGTTTACCTTCTGAAGAATCGGAACAGGGGATTCTTCTTCAGCGTTCACCAGGGTATTCCGACGGGTCGGCAAACTTGTAGCCGATGCCTCTGACGGTTAAAATGTACTGCGGCTTTTCCGTGTTTTTTTCAATGGCCGCCCGGAGTCGGCTGATGTGGACGTCGACCGTGCGGGGTTCAACAAACGCTTCGTCTCCCCAGATGAAATCAAGCAACTGCTCCCTGCTGAACACCCTGCCGGGTTGGCGGATGAAAAATTGAAGCAGTTTGACCTCCTTCGGCCCTAGATCAACCTTTTTCCCGTCCACAGTGACCTGATAGTTCCTGTAATTGAAAGCGAGTCCCTGGAACGTGAAGATTTCCCCGGCAGCGGGACCGGGGTCCATCCGTTGATCGGAACGGCGCAGCACGGCCCTCACCCGGGCGATTAATTCCCGCATGTTGAAGGGTTTGGTGATGTAGTCATCTGCCCCCATTTCCAGTCCCAGAATTTTGTCGACAGGCTCCCCTTTCGCCGTCACCATGATGATGGGCAAGGCTTCGGTATGTTCCCGCTGACGCAGAATCCTGCAGACGTCCAATCCTGACAGTCCCGGCAGCATGAGATCCAGGATCAGGAGATCCGGCTTCCGCCTCTGAATCATCTCCAGGGCCTGCTCTCCATCGAAGGCCCTCAGCACGGCCATCCCTTCTCTTTCAAGGTTGAAGGCCACCAGTTCAACAATGTCCTTCTCGTCGTCCACGACGAGAATTCGCTTTTTCCCCATCGTCATTTTTCTCTTTTCCAAGGGTCATCATTTGCCAGAACGTATCGCCGGGGCATTTAACCCTTAATCAACAAAAACTTCAAATGAAAGATGAACACGTTTCTACGGAAATTCTCAGGACACGGTCCAGGTCATCCTCGTGGCACAAAATTCAAAAAAGGTGTATAACTCGACATCCGCTTGCCTATGCCTCTGCAGAGCGCCGGCCTTGCATCACACCTTCTCCGGCGATAAGGGCCGTCAATGCCTTTGTCGGTCCAAGCGGATTGAAAGGGACACAAAAATGAATGTGCGAAAAAGATTTTCAACCGCCCCGATCAAAGATACTCTGGCCAGGCCGTGGATCCGGAAAGCCGTCTTCCTCCTGATCGGTCTGTTTGTGGTGTTTGCTTCGGCGCTGTTTTTTGGCGGTCCGCCACTGCTGAAATCCTATCTGACATCAAGCCTCTCCAAAAAGCTGGGTAGAACGATCAGCATAGGGGCTGTCAACATGAATCCGCTGACGCTCTCCCTTTCTCTCAAAGATTTTACCCTGTCGGAGGGCGACGGAAAAACGCCCTTTGTCACCTTCAAGGAGGCCTATGCAAATGCCCAACTGGCCTCTCTCGTATTCGGCGGTCCGGTGCTGGCTGAAGTCCGATTGACGGAACCCCGAATAAATCTGGTGCGCAGAGCGGACAACACCTACAATTTTCAGGACCTGATCACACGCCTGAAGCCGGCGCCTGGCGGGCCTAAAAAAAAGACATCAAAGCCTCTGCGTTTTTCATTCAACAACATCCGTATTCTTTCCGGCCGGATCGATTTCGATGACCGGCCTGCAACGCGAAAACACACCATCCAGGATTTGAATGTCGCGATCCCCTTTTTATCCAATCTTCCCTATCGCGTGGATGACTATGTCCTTCCGGAGCTTTCAGCCCTGATCAACGGAGCCCCCTTCCGCCTTGACGGCAGGAGCAAACCTTTCGAGGCCGACCAAGAAAGTTCCCTGAACCTCAAAGTCAGCAAACTCGCCTTGACGGAATACCTGGCCTACGTGCCGAAGAAGCTTTATTTCTCCCTGCCCGCCGGAACGCTTGACGCCGATCTCAAGATTTCCTTTGTCCAGCCCCGGGACAGGGCCCCGTCGCTGCAGCTTTCCGGAAGCGCAGCCCTGCATGATCTTGCAATGAATGAGGCAAGGGAGATGCCGGTCGTACGGCTCAAGAGCCTTGACGTGGCCCTGAACTGCATCGAACCTCTTTCTCAGCGCTTCACCGTTGACCGTGTGGCCCTTGAAGGCCTGGAGCTCTTTGTGCGTCGGGACCGCCGCGGCCGCCTCAATCTGACGTCTCTTGTGGAGCCGGGCGAGGAGAAAAAACCGCTGCCCTATTTCCTTTTGAAGGAGGGCAGCGTGGGTCCATCGGTCGTCCATGTGCTGGATGACTCGCGGACCCAACCCGTTGAAGTCACCCTGAAGGATGTCCGCCTCCTCGTCCGCCATCTCACCAGCGAAAAGGGCAAGGCGGGTCAGGTCGAACTCAGCGCATCGGGCCCGGGGAGCGCTTCTGTTCAAGCGGCTGCGGATGTTACCCTGGAACCCTTTGCGGTTGGAGGTCTCAACGCCCGGCTTGAAGCTCTCCGTCTTCCCCTGCAGAATGGCAAGCCTGAGATCGTCTCCATCGGGAGCCTGGCCGTTACCGGGGCTTCCTTTGAAATGGAGCGCCGTAACCTGCTCGTCAGCGAAATCTCTCTCCGCAGAAGCCGCCTGTTTGTCCACCGAAACGGGAAGGGCGAACTCAACCTCCGTGAAATGGCGGGAAGCAGCCGAACGGCTTCGACGTCCACACCGGCGGGCCCCGCCTGGCAATATGCGCTCCAAAAGGTCGCCCTGGATGACATCGGCGTACGCTGGCGCGATGAAATTCCTTCTTCCGGGACTGCTGACATCGGACTTCAACATCTTTCCGCCACGGTTGAAAACCTGTCATCCCGACCGGATTCCTCGGCCGACATATCCCTCAACGCGCAGACCGGGCGAAGCGGCACGGTGAGACTTGCCGGCAGCGTTGTGACAACCCCCCGGATCTCTGCAAAACTCCGGGTCAAGGCAAGCAGCCTCCCGATCCTCCCCGTGCAGCCCTATTTCGCCGACAAGGTTCAGATCCGAGTCACCGGCGGCACAGTAAGTGCGGAAGGCGCACTGACGGCCCTGCTGGAGAACGCTCCGAAATTTTCTTATCGCGGCGATGCTTCAGTAAACAGATTCTCTTCGGTGGACAACGTCCACCACAACGATTTCCTGAAATGGGAAACCCTGCATGTCGACGGTATCCGGTTTGACTCGGCCCCTTTGAATGTGGACATCCAGGAAATTTCTCTGAAGAATTTCTACTCGCGCCTGATCATTCATCCGGACGGGTCAGTCAACGTGCAGCACATTCTTGATAAAGGAGATGGATCTATGGAAGCTCCGGCCGAAGCGGACGAAGCGGCCTCATCGTGGGGAGACATCGGGAAGCCCCCCGGGAAGGTTCGGGCGCAATCGTCAGCACCGTCAGGGGCTCCGGACCGGCAACCGCCGGCGCCGGTCAGAATTTCCCGCGTGTCGCTGGAAGGCGGCCAGGTGCGCTTCTCCGACCGCTTCATCAAGCCGAACTATTCCGCAAATCTTACCAGACTCGGCGGGCGGATCGTCGGTTTGTCTTCGAACCTTGCGGAAACCGCTGCCGTGGACATCCACGGCACCGTGGACGGCGCGGCTCCCGTGATCATACAGGGAAGGATCAACCCGCTCTCCGAAAATCTTTTCCTGGATCTGACCGCTGTGGCCAAGGGCGTTGATCTTCCAACGGCAACGCCCTATTCTTCGACCTATGCCGGCTATCCAATTATAAAGGGAAAGCTGTCCATGGATGTGCACTATGTCATCAAGAACCGCAAATTGGTTGCTGATAACCGCCTTGTTCTCGATCAGCTCACCTTTGGAGACAAGGTGGAAAGTCCGAAGGCAACCAATCTTCCCGTGCTTCTGGCTGTTGCGCTCCTCAAGGATCGCCACGGCGTCATCGACGTCAACCTGCCCGTCTCCGGTTCGCTGGATGATCCGAAATTTTCGGTGGGCGCCATTATTTTGAAAGTGATTGTCAACCTCATTTCAAAAGCCGTGACGGCGCCCTTTGCACTTCTGGGAAGCCTGGTCGGCGCCGGAGCGGAACTTTCTTACATCGAGTTTGCTCCCGGCCGTTCAGATCTGGATCAAAACGCCCTCGATAAGATTTCGTCATTGTCCAGGGCATTGGAAGACCGTCCCGCACTTCATCTCGACGTAGCGGGACGGATCGACCCCGTCTCGGACCGGCAGGGGCTTCAGCGCAGAATGCTCGAGCACAAAGTGAAGCGTATAAAGTTGATGAGCCTTTCAAAGAAGATGGACGATACCACAAACCTTGACGAACTATCGGTCGACCGAAATGAATATCCCATGCTCCTGAAACGGGTCTATCGAAAGGAAACATTCCCCAAACCGCGAAACCTCATCGGTTTTCCAAAGGATCTCCCGGTGCCGGAAATGGAAAATCTTATTCTGAGCCACACGAAGGTAACGGACGATGACCTGCGTCAGTTGGGATTGAGGCGGGCACGGGTTGTTGCCGACGCCATTCTCAAGACCGGCAAGGTGACCTCTGATCGGGTGTTTGTTCTGGAGCCGAACCTCAAGAGCAAGGCCGGCGAAAGTGATCCAGCGGAAAAAGCAAAGATGAGCCGCGTCGATTTTTCCCTGAAATGAAACGGAACAGCGGCTTAAATCAGAAAATGGATACGGGGGCGTTTTCTTGCAGAACGGCTGGCGGAATCCGGCCCGCTTCCCCCTATTGTTCTGATGGCCATAAAAACCAGCAGAACCGATTCCACAGAAACATGGTCCTGGATGACAGTCCTTTCTTCGTCAAAGGGATCTTCAGATATCCCTATTTATTGAAGAACCTGTTCCCGAAAGCATAGAGGGCGGCCTCTTCAACAGAAAGATTGCTTCCAGTCTCAACATAGGGATTTAAATAAACCGTCAGATTGCTCAGAATGGAATCCGTCATCCCAAAGACTCTTGTTCTCCGTCTTCGCGGATACTTTTTCCTGCCGTTCAAATTTGCCTGATTCATTGTTTCCTCCCCCTTCAGCACACTTCCGATGCGAAAAAAATCGTTTCGTTTATGCAACTCATCACATAACGAAGAAGAAATGCAATACGGATTAACTACGGGACAATTACCAGACAAATCCTGGGAGTTTAAAAGTTGATGGACGGGAATCGCGAAAACCCCTTCCTGGTTGTTTTTCCAGGAGGCTCACAAGTGATCAAGAAGAAAACCAATGTCCTTTTCAGTATGTTCGGCGGTGACCTGAAAACGGATCTCCTCCTCACCCTTTGGCACCACGGGGTAACCGATCCCCGTTGCAAGAATCTGGTTGATAAAGAGGTTTTTGACCAGTTTTCTCGTTCTGTCACTGTCACCGATCAGCAGAGGAACAATGGGATGTTCGCTGCCGATCGTTTCGAAACCCCGTTCAAAAAGGCCCTTGCGAAGGATCGCCGCGTGCCTGCGGACCCTTTCCAGCAGCCCCATCCCCTCGTCGCTGTCCAGGATATTGAGCGCCTCCAGTGCAGCGGCCGTTTCCGAAGGGGTCATGGGGTTCGAGTAGATATAAAATGGGGCGGTCTCCCTCAGGTAGTCGATCACGGTCTTATCGGCGGCCACATAGCCTCCGTTGACTCCCAGGGCCTTTCCCATGGTGGCGATGACGATGTCGGCCCTCGCCGCTGTTCTTTCCTCCGTACCCCGGCCGAGCGCACCCAAGGTACCGACACCATGGGAATCGTCCACTGCGATGATCAGGCCTTCTTCGAAAAGAGTCTGATACCGGTTGCAGACTTCGCGGATCTCATCAAGGGGAGCGAAATCCCCGCGCATGCTGAAGACGCCGTCCGTCACCACCAGGACCCTTTTCACCTCCCCCGTAAACTGCTCCAGAATCCCATCGAGCTCCCGGATGTCCAGGTGCCCATAGATTCTTCTAGCGTACGGCTTGGCAAGGCGAAGGGCGTTGATGATGCTGTTGTGATTGAGGGCGTCACTCACCACCAGGGTTTCGGAAGTGATCAGCTGCGGCAGAACCCCCATGACGGCGGCATAGGCAGCGCTGAAGATCATGGCAGCCTCCCGTCCGTGAAAGGCGGCAAGCCGCCTTTCCAGTTCAATGTGAGGTTGGTGGGTTCCGCTGATGAAGCGCACGGACCCTGGTCCTGCTCCGAACTGCCGCGCCGCCCTTTCTTCCGCATCAATCACCCGCGGATGAACATGGAGTCCAAGATACGAGTTTGAATTCATGCGCAGAAAAGCACGCCCTTCATAGCCATCAAGGAGATATCTCGGTCCGTATCCATTGGCGGGGGGTTGGCGGCCGGTGATGATCCGCTCATGCCTTTTCCGGATCCCGTTCCGGGCCGATTCTTCAAGCTTCGCTTCCAGGATGGGCTTCAGTTTATCGAGCGCCATGGCCGTTCTCTCCTCCTTTTCCCAGTTTCACGGCGAGTGTTTCCATCATATCCGACACGGTCGCGTCAAGATCGTAGCGGGGTTCCCAACTCCATTCGGTTCGTGCCGCACGGTCGTCCATGCGCCGGGGCCAGGAATCGGCAATAGCCTGGCGCAGCGGATCGATCTCGTAGGAGATTGAAAATCCGGGCAGGAACGAACGGATCTTCTCCACCAGTTCCGCCGGCGTGAAATTCATGGCGGATAGATTGTAGGCGTTGCGGTGGAAAAGTCTACCGCCGTCCGTTTCCATCAGAGTCACAGCCGCACGGAGGGCATCCGGCATGTACATCATGTCCAGGCGGGTGTCGGATGCAAGGTAGCAGCGGTAGCGCCCATCCGTCAGGGCGGCATGGAAGATCTCCACGGCATAGTCGGTTGTGCCGCCGCCGGGCCGTGTCCTTGAAGAGATAAGTCCCGGAAAGCGGAGCCCCCTCGTGTCCACACCGAAGCGCCGGAAGTAATAGTCGCAAAGAAGTTCGCCGGCCAGTTTGGTAATGCCGTAAAGGGTGCCCGGTCTCTGGATTGTCGTCTGTGGAGCGTTTTCCCTCGGCGTGCCTGGACCGAAGACGGCGATGGAGCTGGGAAAGAAGACGGCGCAGCCGCAGCGGCGTGCAGTCTCCAGCACATTCTTCAATCCGCCCATGTTGATTTCCCAGGCCAGATGGGGATTTTCCTCCGCCCGTGCAGACAGGATCGACGCCAGATGAAATATGGTGTCGATCCTGTAATCGGTTACGATGTGCTGAAGCTCAAGGGCATCCCGGACGTCCAGGATGCCGTAGGGGCCGCTCTTCCTGAGTTCGGATTCAGGTTCGCGGCGATGTCCGGCAGCGACAACGTTCTCTTGCCCGTAGGCCTTCCTGAGGGCTGGGGTCAATTCCGATCCGATCTGGCCGGTTGATCCGGTTACCAGGATTTTTTTCATTCCCGTCTCCCAAGGGATACCGCATCCGCCTCTCTAAACCGCCTGTCCACGCTAAGGGACGTCAGCATCCCGGCATCTTGGAACCTATAAGAACACCATAGACTTATGTCAACAATACACCGCCGGTCCAGGGGAATAAAGCCGCAATTTGTCCTGTTGCCAAATGCGTTCTTTATGTGATAGCAGAATCCGGAGAGAAAAGACCCGCTTTCCCCCGCATGAAATCCGGCCTTTCGACAAAGGCCGTCGATCCGGAAGAATGGAGCCGTGATGCGTTCGATCTCCCGCAAAGACAGCTATCCGAGCATTGTAGTTCAAATGACGGTTCCCTTCCACGACCTCGATCCAATGGGGGTGGTCTGGCATGGCAACTATCTTAAATATTTCGATGTGGCCCGATCGGCCCTGTTCAAAAGCCTCGGGGTTGACCTTTATGGAGTCCGTGGCGACAGCCCGTTCATATATCCCATCATCCGGACTTCGATCAAATACGTCCATCCCCTTCGCCACGGGGATGACTTCACCTGCAGGGCCACGGTCGTCGAAGCCCGCTTCAAGGTGGTTTTGGATTTTGAAATCCGGCTGGCGGATACCGGGCGGATCTGCACTCGGGGCCACGGTGAGCAGGTGGCTGTAAAATTGCCGGACATGGAACTGATGATGAGTATTCCAAAGGATATTCAGTTGGCGCTGGGCTTCGGAAGATGACCGGGGCGTGCCCCCTCGGAACGGCTCCGGTCATGTCGCCCGGTTTCGGTCCGTTGCCGCTTTTCTTCAAAGGTCCGTACGACAGGCCCCTTTGATCGCCCTGAACATCCGAACTCTCCGGGAGGAGAGCAAAACCGCATCGGGTTCCCGGAAGGCGGCCCGCCGGTTGCGCACCGGAGGACCGCCTTGGTACCATCAGGCTACTTCGCTGAAGTCTTCCTTGCCGGCTCCGCAGATCGGACAGGTCCAGTCGTCGGGAAGCTTGTCAAAGGGCGTCCCGGCGGGGATATTGTTCTCCGGATCACCCGCTTCCGGGTCATAGATGTAGCCGCAAATTCCACACTCATACTTTTTCATTGAACTCTCCTTTTCTGTTGTTTTCGAGGCGTTTTCTGCCGCCGCTTCCTTATAGGTCGGGGCGGTTTTGGGGGCTTTTCCGTTTTTTACCTCCTGATAATAGGCATAGGTCAGCGGCGTACCCTTTTTCAGGACGGCCGCCGCCGCAAGCTCCACGATGAAGACCGTATGCGTCCCGCCGTCGGCGGAAGCAACCACCTTTCCTTCCATATACGACAGTGCATGGTCGGTGACACAGGGGCATCCCGTTGCACCCTGAACGTAGGCGCACTGGGACAGCTTGTCGATCTCGCGCCCTGATTTAAAGCCGAAGAGCCCGATGAAGGGAAGCGGGGTTTCCTGCCCCAGGGTCGACACCGCCAGAACACCGCTTTTCAGGATGTATTCATGGGTGAGATTTTCCTTGTTGATGCTCACGGCAATTTTTGCCGGCGTACTGCTGACCTGGAAAACCGTATTGGCAATCTGCCCGTTCATTCTGCCGTCCGCAATCGAGGTAATGACATAAAGCCCATAGCTGATGTCGTACAAAGCCTTTCGATCCATCGTTGTCTCCATGATCCAGGTAACCTCCTTGAAGTCGCTGCGCCTCCGCCATACCCATGGCGCGGTATTCTAACGTCATTTCGCCGCGGGGACATACCCGGCCGTTATGGCCTGCGTGAAATCTGTCTCCTAATCTAACGGACTTTCTTGAAATTTTCAAACAAGAGGTTTCTTCCCAATATCGCCTTCCGATCGATGAAATCCCATCGCGGGACCAGCGCGGTCCAGCAGGTTTTGGTTCGAATTTTTCGGTCACCGAGTTTAAAGAACCTCAAGCCCCTTTGTCCGCTTTTTATTTAGTATTTATTCTTAATAGGATGTTGTTCTTCGCAAGTCAAGGTTCTGCTTCATAAAAGGCAGGGCGGTCCCTGTCCCGGGGCAGAAATCGTCTTGACACCCATGCCCCCTTCTCTTATATTCAAGGTCTCAATGTAAGGGAAAAAGGACGTTCTGATGACTCCAGACAGGATCACCATCAAAAATGACTTCCGCTCCTGATCCCCGCTGCTGTCCCCTTCCCCGACTTCCATCTGTCGCTGCCGCTGTCACCACTGTCCTGATCCTCTATTCGGAGCCAGGAATACGTTGCAACCATTTCTCCCCTTGCCGCCCGCAAACGCCGAGGCTTCTGGAAAGGAGGTGATCAATACCCCGTAACGATTGTACCTGATCGGAGCCCCATGTCGTCAACATGGAAGTTTTCCCTCAACCATTTCTTTCACCAAAAATTCGTAGAAAGGAGTAGCTGCCATGAAAAAGAACCGTACGCTGATTTTCGGTCTGCTCATTCTGATGCTGCTGGCCACCCTTGTGTCCTGCGCACCGGCTCGCATCCATTCCGGTTCCAGCACGAATGAAATTGATCTAAACGTCAATGCCACCCTGGACCGTTTTACCAGGGATGTCAAAGGCGCATCCGAGTTTCTCGCGTCGGCCAAGGGCGTCCTTATTGTACCCAATGTGATCCAGGGAGGGTTTTTCGTCGGAGGTCAGTATGGCGAAGGCGCCCTGAGAATTGGCGGGAATAGCGTGGATTACTACAGCCTCGCCGGCGGCTCCTTCGGCCTTCAGGTCGGAGCCCAGCAGAAGGACATCATTCTGGTCTTCATGGAAAAGGAAGCCCTGGATAAATTCCGCTCCAGCACAGGATGGCAGGCCGGCGTTGATGGAACGGTGGCGATGGCCAATATAGGCGCCGAGGGATCCGTAGACACGACAAAAATCAGAGATCCGATTGTCGGTTTCGTCTTCGGCCAGAAAGGTCTCATGGCGGGTGTATCGATTTCCGGTTCGAAATTCACGAAGCTGGCGCGATAATCCCCGACCCGGCAGGCATAAACAGAGTGCCGCCGCTGCCGGGGACCTGATCCCGATGGACGGACAGCGGAAATAAAAGAAGGGCTGAAGCCTTCATTGCCCTGCGTGACGGACAATTCTGACGATGGCATTGTCGTCACCAGGGCATTACAGGCAAGCGGGGGATCTCCTGCCAACGAGACGGACACGGTGAACAGCATTCCGCCACCAACGGCCCACAGAACCTTTGCCCATGATTTCATACGCCCCTCCTTGACAAAGGTTGATTGGTTCTTCCGCAGGTTATCCTGCCAGGATTATATCCCCCCTTTCTCAGAAAGGGATCGATGAAAGCAAAGAGCAGGACGGACCCGGTCCTGACACGTTGAAACGCTCCATCGCATTGTTTGCTGACAGCCAAGGAAGCCTGATGTTTTTGAAGCAGGGCGCTCTTGGGTCATCAGGTCCAACGCCGGCCCTGCGTTTAAACAGGGCTCTCGGCAGACAGGCGCTACGCCTGGTAATGCTTCTTCTCACCATTGGAGTGAACGCGCTGCCGGCCGTTTATTTTACCAAAGGAATGCAAAAATTTGTTTATATTCATCCGTTTAAATTCATCCAGGGATATTTACCGTTGACCGAATGTTTGGAAATGGCTATAAAAAAGGTGCATATCACTCGTATCGTTTCGCTGGAGCAGTTGAACCCCTTATGAAATGGGAAGGGAATTTCCCGGGGCCATGTGCAGGCATAAAAAAACGATAACCATCCTCTTGGCCGGCATCCTGACAGGGCTACTTCTAACGGGCCTGATGGCGGGAGCGTATCATTACGCGGGAACTTCGGAATTCTGCGCAAGCTGCCACAGCATGGGCGATGTCCACAAGCAGTGGCAGCGCTCTCTCCACAGCTCCTTTACGTGCATCGAATGCCACATGCCCGCGGCCAATGCACTGACACGATTTGCCTATAAGGCCAAGGCCGGCCTTTCGGACGTCTACCACGAAACGCTCCGGGATTATCCGGCGGCGATTACCCTGTCCGAGCAAGGCAGGAACATCGCTGACAGCAACTGTCTGCGCTGCCACCGAGCCGCGGTGGAAAACTCCTTCATGGTTGAAGATCCGCAGGGAAGCTGCACGTCCTGTCATCGCCGTCTTGTTCATGGCCAAAAATTGCCGGAAAGGGGACTGCTTCATGATTAAAAAGATCGTCTTTTCAGGGATTGCCCTTGCCGTCCTGTTGGGCGTTTTTATCGTTGCCCGGGTCTGGCTTTTTTCTCCGGAAGATGGAATCAAGCGGGTCAGCATTCCAGAAGGCGTCCATGATCCGGCTGAATGGGGAAAGGCCTATCCTCTACAATACCAGGGTTATTTAAAGAATCGTGAAATGGCCCCATCGCCGACGGGGTTCGGCGGTAGTGAGAAAACACAGAAGGCCGTCATGGAGCCGGCGAACCTCATGAACTTCAAGGGAATGGGGTTCAGCAAGGACTACACGGAAGACCGCGGCCATCCCTATGCCCTCGAGGATCTCCGTGAGACGGAACGCTTGACCCCAAAGACCACGGGCGCCTGCATGACCTGCAAGACGGCGCAGATCGGCGGCATCTTCAAGGATAAAGGCTGGGCATATGCCAGGACGCCCCTGACGGATCTGCTTCCGACCCTGAAGCATCCCATTACCTGCAGCAATTGCCATGACCCGAAAACGATGAACCTCCGGGTGATGAATCCCGCCTTTATCGAGGCCCTGGCCAAAAAGGGCATCGATGTCCGCAAGGCCTCCAGGGCGGAGATGCGCAGCTACGTCTGCGGCCAATGCCATGTGGAATACTATTTCGAGCCGGAAACGTACCGCGTGGTCTTTCCCTGGAACAAGGGGCTCCAGCCGGAACAGATGTACGCCTATTATGCCGAAAAGCCGGCCGGTTTTACCCAGGACTGGGTCCATCCTGATTCGCAGACAAAAATGCTCAAGGCACAGCATCCCGACTACGAAACCTGGAGCACGGGCACTCACGGGATGGCGGGCGTCGCCTGCGCCGACTGCCATATGCCCTTTCTGAGAGAGAGCGGACGGAAATATTCAAGCCACTGGGTGACGAGCCCCATGCGGACCGTTGAGGAATCCTGCCGGACCTGCCATACGCAGAGCAAGGACTGGCTGATGGCGCGCGTAAAGACGACCCAGCGCCACGTGTGGGACATGCAGCTCAGGGCGGGGTCCACGGTGAGCCGGGCCCACGAGGCGATCGCCAAAGCTGCGGCTGATTCCCGCGTCAATGGAGCCGAGCTTGAAAATGCCCGGGAGCTTCTCCGAAGGGCCCAGTGGTACTGGGATATCGTCTCGGCGGAAAACAGTATGGGCTTTCACAATCCAGCGCAGGTCCTCAACACGCTGGGACAGTCCGTCGATCTGGCCCATCAGGCCATCGCCACGGCAAACCGGGCAGTGTCCGCTTCACACGGGAAGTGAGCAGGTACAAGTTACGGAGTCCCTCATGAAAGGGGAACTCCGCGAAGGCAGAGGCGGCCCGGCCTTGCATGCCGGTCCGTTTTTCATGGGATGACGCGTTGTCCTACAGTTCCGGTCGAACCCCTTCCGCGCTGATTCCATGAATATAATAATCGGGATCATTCATAAAGTTCAGAAAAATGATGACAAAGGCGACGGCGACTTCAATCATGAACGCCTTGTCGTTGTAGAGACCCTTGAGCTGTTCCTTGCGTGATTCGCGCTCCGGCTGATCGAAGACGGTCATGAGCAATCCGTTCAGGCGGGATGTCGGATTGGGCGGAGTCACTTGGTCAAATCCGCCCGATTGTGAGTAGGCCATCGTATCCATGAGGATTCCCCGGAATTTTGCCGTGTCCGGATCATGGTATCCGAAGACATGCAGGGCAATCCGCTGGGCCTCCATCATGCTGGCCTGCGCGAGAGCTTCGAAGAGCGCCCGGGCGATCTCGTCGTCCTTTGCCGCCTTTTTCTGCCGGATGAGCGAAAGCAGGAGAATATTTTTGAAGAGCTGGTAGAGCCGCTGCGCGCCGTTGAGAATCACGGTGGGTTGATGGGGCTTGCCGGGCAGATAGCCCTTATAGGTATTGGTAAAGACCGTCTGAAAGGCGATTTCAAAGAAGTCCACGCCCTGCATGGGGTCCTGAAGATCAATGCGCATATCCAGCGTGTTGTCCAGCCGGTCTGCAAGCTTGACCCTGACGACCGGTGGCCTGCCACCGGCTTCATCAAGCAGATGGCCGATATAATGATAATAGTTCTCGGAAGGTTCTTTGGTCAGCCATTGCAGCTGCTCCCTTAAGCGCCTCTGATCGAGTTCCGGCAGGGCCAGCAGGAAGGATTGAAACGCCGTATCCAGGTTGATCCAATCCGAATCCTTGAACTGTGCCGGCTTGAAATCTTCGAACGTATCATGAAGAAGGCAGGTCATCATGTCCAGCAGGTCGATCTTCTCTGAAGCCCGGCACAACAAGGCCGTGGCCCGGATCGGATGTAAAATGGAAAGAGGCCCCAGGTTCCGTTCCATTTTTCCATAGACATTGCTCAGATAATCGAATACCTGGGACAAGATGTTCTGATCCTCTGTGGAGATCGGTCTACCCTCAAGGATCACCATCGTGATGCTGTCCCAGTTCAGCTGCTTCGAACACAACTGGTAGTTCAATAAGGCTGAAGTCGTGAGAAATTCCGTCAAACTGTAGGCTTTCATCAACCACCCTCCTTTTTTCGATCATTCAGGAATCTTGAGCTTTCGGCAGTCGCGCACCGGGTGCACGGCCAATGTGACCCCATAAAGGCGATTGTTCCCGCAGAAACTCTTCGCAGTACCAGGAATTTAAAACAACGCTCAGCCCCGGTGTAAACGGCTTTCATGAATCGAAGCGTTAAGAATGATTCTGCCCCCTGTCAAAAGCATCCTGTTCTCAGGATAGAAAATTATATCATACAGAAACACAAAATAAATCTTTTTTGAGGACAGGGGTCAAAGGCAGACCTCCGTCAAGGGCATCGCACTTCTGCCTAAAATTGACAGCCGTGGACACCGCGACGCTGTCACGATCCCGTCGCCTCAAAAAAGATCGCACGGGTCGGATCACTTCTGCGGGGCTTATTCATAGCGGAGGGCTTCAATGGGATTGAGCCGGGAAGCTTTGTATGCGGGATAGAATCCGAAAAAGATCCCCACGAGGCCGGAAAATCCAAAGGCCAGGAGAATGGACAGCGAAGATATGACGGTAGGCCATTGGGCCAGTGCAGACAGGGCTTCGGAAGCGGCAATTCCAAGGAGAATTCCCAGTATCCCACCGGTCAACGAAAGGGTCAGTGCTTCGATGATGAATTGAAAGCGGATATCCCAGGTTTTCGCGCCGACGGCCATCCTGATCCCGATTTCTCTGGTCCGTTCCGTCACCGAAACCAGCATGATGTTCATGATTCCGATGCCGCCGACCAGAAGCGATACGGAGGCGACGGCACCCAGCAGAAGGGCCATCACCCTCGAGGACTCTTCTGCAGCCTGCATGATCTGGGTGAGATTCCGCACCGTGAAATCATTCTCCTGCTGCTCTCCGATGCGATGCCGCTGCCGGAGGAGTTCCGTGATCTGCCGTTCCGACGCCGTGAGGTCATCGGAGCTTCCGGCCTTGACCAGGATGGAGCGCACCATGCCGGGGATGGTCACCCCGAATATTTTCTTCTGGGCCGTCGATATGGGAATGTAGATGATGTCGTCCTGATCCTGCCCCATGGCCGACTGTCCTTTGCTTTCCAGGACGCCGATAACCGTGAAGGGAACCTTCTTGATCCGGATAATGGAGCCGACAGGGTCCATGTTTCCAAAGAGGCTGCCTACGACCGTCTGCCCGAGAACGGCCACTTTTGTGGCGTTCCGGATATCCTGATCATTGAAGAAACGGCCGGATGCCAGGTTCCAGTCCCGAACGGTCAGTATTTCCGGCATGGTACCGAAAATGGCTGTCGCCCAGTTCGAATCCCCGTAAACCACCTGGGCCGCGCCGTTCAGGATTGGAGCAACTGCCGTCACCGCCGGACACTCTTTGACGATCGCCTCTGCATCCCCGATATTCAGAGTGGCCCGCGTTCCGGCCCCCAGCCTCAATCCACCCGCCGTCATGCTCCCCGGAAGAACGAGGAGCAGGTTGCTCCCCATGCTTGCAATCTGCCCGGAGATCCGATGGCTCGCACCGGCCCCAACAGCCAGCATGGCGATGACGGCCCCCACGCCGATGATGATTCCCAGCATGGTGAGGACGGAACGCATCTTGTTCACACGGAGGGCCCGAAAAGAAATTTTAATGGTCGAGGGAAGAGAAATCATGACGAACCCGTGGCTTCATCGCTTTGAACGCGCCCGTCCCTGAAGCGGATGATCCTCCGGCTGTAGGCGGCGATTTCCGGTTCATGGGTCACCAGCACGATGGTGATCCCCGATGCCGAATTCAGTCCTTTCAGAAGCTCCATAATCTCAACGCTGGTTTTCGTGTCCAGATTTCCCGTCGGCTCGTCGGCCAGGAGAAGGGGGGCCTCATTGGCCAGCGCTCTGGCAATGGCCACCCGCTGCTGCTGCCCGCCGGAGAGTTGGCTGGGGGCATGCTGTTCCCTCCCCTTGAGCCCCAGCATCCGAAGGGCATCCATGGCGCGCTTTTTTCTTTCCGCAGCGGACAGATTATTGTAGAGCATCGGCAGTTCCACATTTTCCAGGGCGGATGTGCGCGGCAGGAGATTGAACCCCTGAAAGACAAACCCGACCTTCCGGTTCCGGATCTCGGCCAGTTCATCCCGGTCCAAACCGGCGACTTCGATCCCATCGAGGAAATAGTCTCCTCTCGTCGGTTCGTCCAGGCAGCCGATGATGTTCATGAAGGTGGACTTCCCCGAGCCTGAGGGCCCCATGATGGCGACAAACTCCCCCCGGTCGATGGCTACGGACACCCCGTCGAGGGCATGGACCTCCTGCCCCCCCACCTCGTAGATCTTGTAGAGCTCCTTTGTTTCCAGGAATCTCATGGGTTTAAAACATCCTCGGAACCCGGGGAGAAGAGGAGGAGCCGTTGTCTTTCTTTTTATTCTTCAGGGTTTCCAGGATCACCTGCTCTCCTTCACGTAGTGTCCCGGCATGGATTTCCGTGAACGTTCCATCGCTTATTCCAGGGGTGACGGCAACGCGCTGCGGCGTATTGTCCCTCAGAACCCATACGGCCTGCTCCCTTCCCCGCGAGGCGACGGGTTTGAGGCCCCTGCCGTCTTCCGCCGGACGGAAACGCAGGGCTCCGTTGGGAACCCTGAGCACCCCCGCCTTATCCGCAAGAATGACGGATACATTGGCCGTCATGCCGGGCTTCAGCCTCATGTCCGGATTATCCACCCGGACGACCACATCATAGGTTACGACATTCTGAACATTGATCGGTGCTATGCGCACCTCGGCGACCCTGCCCTGGAAGATGGAATCGGGATAGGCGTCCACGGTGAACTCCACGGGCATCCGGACCTTCACCTTGCCGATGTCGGCCTCGTCTACATTGGTGTCGATCTGCATCCGCTTCAGGTCCTGGGCGATGGTAAAGAGTGTGGGGGTCTGAAAGCTGGCGGCCACCGTCTGTCCGACATCGACATTCCGGGAAATCACCGTACCGTCGACGGGCGAAAGAATCCGTGTATATCTCAGGTTGGTTTCTGCAAGGCTTAGAGCGGCCCGGGTCTGCGCTACCTGGGCGCTGGCGGCGGAAAGCTGGGACAGAAAAACCTGGGCGTTCGTTTCCGCTGCGTCCAGGTCACCTTGGGCGACCAGGTTGCGCTGAAAGAGCATCCGGTATCGGTCCCGTGACCGTTTCGCATCGCTCAGCGACGCCTCGGCCTTGGCCTCGTTCGCCTTCGCCTGGAGCAGGTTTGCCCTTGCCTGCTGAACCTGCGCCTCGAATATGGCCGGGTCTATCTGTGCAAGGAGTTCCCCCTTTTTTACAGGGGCGTTGAAATCGACATAGATGCCCTTGATCGTACCGGAAACCTGGGTGCCGACCTGGACGGTCGTGACGGCATTGACCGTTCCGGTCGCCGTGACCGTCGCCCGGACATTGCCCCTTGAGACGTCTTCCGTCCTGTATGTTGGCTCCTTCTTCCCGCTCTCACGGAGATAGTAACCTCCGGCTCCGAAGATCAGGATCAGCAGGACGATCCCGGCGACCAGTTTCTTGTTCACGATTTCCCTTCCTGCAATCCGATTTTTGTCAGGGCTCTCTCCCCGGGTGTCGAATCCTTTCGATTGCACATTGGCCGTTCATGGCTCGTTCAGAATGTTTCACCCACCGCTCTTTCCAGCTCCGCCTGAGCAATCCGGCAATCGGCCAGCGCAGACGCATAGGCTGTCCTGGCATTGCTCAGGGACACCAGTGCGTCGGTCACTTCGATCGGATTTCCCACCCCGGCGTCATAGCGCCCCTCGGCCAGCTCCGCATTTTCTTCGGCCTGACGGACGGCAACGAGCGTGGCCTCCCTCCGCTCCCGGGCCTCCCGCAGATTTGAAAGGGCCTGCTCCACTTCAAGTCGTATCGATTGCCGAAGCGACGACTCATTCGCCCGGAGCACCTCCAGGGTTGCCCGTGCCCCCTCGACGGCATACCGCGTCTCGAAACCGCTGAACAAGGGAACATTCAGAAACGCTCCTACGTTCCAGCCTTCCTGGAGGGGGAAATCCTCGCCGCTGAAGCCGTAGCCGGCCGATCCGGTCACATGGGGATAATACCCCTTGCGGGCCAGCTCAACAGATTCTTCCGCCGCCTCCAATTTCTTTCGGATCGATTGCAGGTCGGGTCGGTTATGGAACGCCCTTTCCAGAGCATCGGGTAGATCCGCCGGATTGTCCTGAAACAGCAGACTGTCATCCAGGACATAGCCCGAAGCGCCTGGAAGCCCCATGGCATTGTTCAGGCCGACACGGGCGATCCTCAGGTCGTTTTCAGCCCTTATCCGATTGAGAACGGCATTGCTGAGATCAACTTCGGCCTTCGTCACATCGAACTTCGGTTTTATGCCCACCTCGAAAAAGCCTTTGGCCTGGATGAGATGATGCTGAAACCGGCCGACGGTCTCCACGGCGACCTGTTGACTCTTTTCGGCCAGCAGCGTTATGAAATAGGCAGACTTGACGCCGAATACAATCTCCGCCTCGGTGTCATGAAGATCCTGGCGGAAGGCGTCGGTGGAGAGCTTTTCAATGTTCAGCGAGGACCTTCGCTTTCCGAAATCCAGGAGTGTCTGACTCAGAACCACGCTACTGTTGTAGTCGTCAAAGGTGTCCCTTCCCGCCCTGGAACGATTGAAACGGGTGTAATCCGTCTGCCAGTTGATTTCTGGATAATAGCTCGCCTTAGCCTGCCCCACCCTGCTTTCGCCGATCCGAATCGTATCCCTGGCCGCCTGAACGGCAGGATGGTTTCGAAGGGCCATTTGCACACACCGTTGAAGATCCAGGCGTTCTCCCGGTCGGACCGGCATTTCCGCCCCGGCCGGTACGGAAAACGGGACCAGCAGGAGAGCCGCCAAAATGAATTTGAGATGTTTGTTCATGACTTCACATTCGGACCTGCGCCCAAGAAATTCTGCATACGGGATGCGGGTGTCCCGGAGCCTCAGAAATCGGCGGCGAGCATGCCCGCAAAACATCGTCGACTTCTCTCCCTCAAGCCGTTACCCCGTGATGTCAGCCGGCTTGGGATGGCGTCATGTTCTGGCGAGTTGACAGCAGATACCGGCTCGCAGCTGCAGGAGCCATGCGTCTTCACCGGATGCTTCATCTTCGATATCCGCTGCAATATTACTGGAAAAAAATAAGGGCTGGTAATCGGCGCTTTTCTCGATCTAGCCGAAGGTTTGCGCGAGCCTCCGCCGCGGCCTCCCCTTCCAGTGCCCCTGTTGGTAGGCATAGCTGGCCATGAGGGGAAGGACGGAAGTGGCTTCCGCGTAAACCATCTGCTCGTAGGAAACGTCCACCTTACCCCAGGAGGTCGCTTCGCGGAGGGTGGAACTGGAACAGGCGCCGTCGCGGGCGTCCGCCACGGTAATTTGAATGGCGTAGCGGTGCATGGGCACTTCCTTGCCGAGCACTTCAGCGCAGATCACGGTATCCTGGGCAAAATTCTTGGGAACACCGCCACCGATCATCAGCAGTCCTGAGTTTTCCACCGCCATCTTGATCATGGTCAGTTCCCGGAAATCCTTGACGGAATCGATGCTTACATGGGATTCCGGGGCATTCCACTGATGGAGGACCAGACCAAAACCGGCGCTGCTGTCCGAAAAGGCCGGACAGAAAATGGGCACATCATGTTCGAAGGCCGTCTGAACGAGCGAATTTTTCTTGACGGCATGGGACGACAGATACCGTCCCATTTCCCGGATGATTTCCCTGGAGGAATAGGGCCTGGGGGAAAGGGCATCGGCAATCTCCTTGATGGTGCGGTCGCAGACCTGCAGTTCCTCCTCATCGATGTAGGTGTCGTAGATCCGGTCGATATAAAGCCTGCGCAGATCCTGGTCGTCCACATGGGGGGTTCCCTGGTAATGCCGGAAGCCGAGGGCCTCGAAGAAATCCATGTCGACAATCGTCGCCCCCGTGGCCACAATGACGTCTACCATGTTATACCGGACCAGATCCGCATACAGCTGCATGCATCCCGCAGCGCTCGTGCTTCCCGCAATCGTGAGAATCACGGCGCAATCCTCATCGGCCAGCATCGCGTCATAAATTTCCGCCGCCACGGCAAGATCGCGGGCTGTAAAGGACATGCCCCTCATGGCCCGGATGATCTCCACCGAGTTTATTTTCGTAAAATCGATATGCTCCACGGGTTTTTTCAGATAATCCTTCTTTTCCATGCATTCTCCTCGGACGCAGGACGCTGAACCGAGCATCGGCTCCCATGCCTGCCGTTATGATTTCGTAAAGGACATTTCCGCCGAAGTCTCTTCCCGAATCTCTCCCGGCGGAAGAGCACTCCGTCAACCGATCCTACTCTTAAATCAAGCCCGTTCAAATGTCAACTTCGGAAGAACGCTGGACAAAATCACCCTTGCCACAACAGGCAATATCTGATAGTTGCTCTAAAATGAAGGAAATGACGACGGGGATACTGACCGTTTCAGAATTGAATAAACAGATCGGGGATCTCCTGGAAATTCGTTTCGATCTGCTCTGGGTTGAAGGGGAAGTCTCCAATCTCCGCCGCCCCTCGTCAGGGCACCTCTATTTCACCCTCAAGGATGAGAAAAGTCAGATTCGGGCCGTTATTTTCAAATCGCCCTCCGGATCAAAGGCCTTTCGCAACAACCGCCTTCCCCTTTTCGAGCTTGAGGAAGGCATGCGCATCCTCTGCCGGGGCAGGCTGGCCGTCTATGCACCCCGCGGGGAATACCAGCTTATCCTCGATTCGGCGGAGCCGCGCGGAACCGGCGCTCTTCAGAGAGCCTACGAGCAGTTGAAGCTCCGTCTTCAGGCCGAAGGCCTTTTTGACCCCCTGAGGAAGAAACCGATCCCCTATCTGCCTCGAAAGATCGGCGTCATCACCTCGCCCACCGGGGCCGTTATCCGCGACATCATCAGCATTGCGAAAAGGCGCTTTTCCTCCGTCTCCGTCGTGGTCTCTCCGGTCCGGGTCCAGGGAGCCTCGGCAGCCGGAGAAATTGTCCAGGCGTTTCAGGATATGCACGCCTTCGGCGGCATCGACGTCCTGATCCTGGCCCGCGGCGGTGGATCCCTGGAAGATCTTGCCCCTTTCAACGACGAGAGGGTCGCCCGGATCATTGCCGCCTCCACAATCCCGGTCATCTCCGCGGTCGGCCATGAAACGGATTACACGATCGCCGATTTCGCCGCGGATCTGCGGGCGCCGACTCCGTCGGCTGCGGCGGAGCTTGCCGTTCCCGACAGGGCTGAACTGAAGCTGAGGCTCTCCGGCCTGCAGACTCGTCTTGCCAAAGCCGGCCGCCGGAAGCTGTTGCGGGATCAGGAAAGGCTGTACCTCCATCAGGAGCGGCTGAAGAATCCGCAGCGGCTCATTGCCGGATTCCGTCTTTCCCTGGATGACCGTGGAGAACGCCTCCTGTCCCTTGTAAAGGAACGGATTTCAAGGGAAATGCAGAATCTTCCGCTTCTTTCGCTGCACCTCCGGCAGGCAGGTCCCCTCGGCATGGTCCGCAGCAGCCGCCCGGAAATCGACATTCTGGAAAACCGGCTCAATGCCGCCATCCGCCGCTTTTTCCAACAGTCCAGGAAGGCATGGGCCCTACAGGCTACTCTTCTTGAATCCCTGAGCCCCCTTGCTGTGTTGTCCCGTGGCTACGGTATCGTCCGCACCCTTCCCCACGGTCGGATTGTCAGAAATGCCGATGTGCTTTCGCCCGGGGATTCCTTCGAGGTGCAGGTTTTTCGGGGTCGTTTCCGGGCGATCGTTGAGCGGATTTTCCCGGAATAAAGGACAGGAGAGGATGTGATGGCAAAGGAAAAATTTGAAGAGGCCATGGCCAAACTGGAAGCCCTCGTGCGTAAAATGGAAGCGGGTGAAATGACCCTGGAAGAATCCCTGAAGGCCTTTGAGGAGGGGGTGCGCCTTTCCCGGCTGTGCGCAAACCGCCTGGACGAGGCGGAGCGGCGGGTTGAGCTGCTTGTCCGGGAAAGCCAGCAGCTGACGGTCCAGCCTTTTCCGGAACATGGAGGAAAAGATGAATCCTGAATCTCTTTTGGATCTCAACGCCTACCTCAAGGATCGAAAGCAGCGAATCGACGAGGCCATCGACCGCTTCCTGCCCGGCGATGACAGCCTGCCGGCGGACCTTTTCAAGGCGATGCGCTACAGCCTCTTTGCCGGAGGAAAGCGGATCCGCCCCATTCTCTGCCTTGCGGCGGCGGAGGCGACGGGCCTATCCGATGTTTCCGAAAGCATCCTGCCGGTGGCCTGCGCCCTGGAATACATCCATACCTATTCCCTCATCCACGACGACCTTCCGGCAATGGACAATGACGATTACCGCAGGGGGAATCCCACCAGCCATAAGGTATTCGGTGAGGCCCTGGCTATTCTTGCCGGTGATGCGCTGCTCACGGAGGCATTTGCTCTCATGGCCCGCGGGGATCTGCAGCCTGAAATCGCACCGGAAACGCTCCTGAAGGTCATTTCCGAAATCGCCACGGCCGCGGGGGCTTTCGGGATGGTGGGCGGACAGGTCGACGATGTGAAGGCGGAGGGGAAACCGGGGAATCTGGATGTTCTGAATCAGATTCACTCCAGGAAGACCGGCGCGATGATTGTCGTCTCATTGAGGGCCGGCGCCATCCTCTCCTGCGCATCCGAATCACACCTTGCAGCCCTCACCGATTACGGCCACAAAATCGGGTTGGTTTTCCAGATTGCCGATGATATTCTCAATGTGGAAGGAGACCGCCATCTGCTGGGCAAAAATACGGGAAGCGACGCGGCGCGCGGGAAAATGACCTTTCCCACCCTGCTGGGACTGGAAAATTCCCGCCAGAAGGCTTGTTCCCTCGTTGAGGACGCCCTGGGCGACCTGGAGTTGTTTGACAGCCGTGCAATGCCTCTGCGGCTGCTGGCACGGTATTTCCTCGAACGGCGGTTTTAGGGACCGATCGCTTTCACGATTTTCTAACAGGACGTTTTTGCTATATTCAACCTTATGGACCTCTCAAAGCGAAGCTCCGGACGCCTTCTCAACGGGATTTTGTATCCCCGGGACATCCGGAACATGAACAACGACGCCCTTGCGGCTCTGGCTGAAGATCTTCGAGCCACCATCATTGGAACGGTTTCCCGGACGGGCGGGCACCTGGCTTCATCCCTAGGGGCCGTCGAACTGACGCTGGCCGTGCACAAGGTTTTTGATACCCCACGGGACAAGATCATCTGGGATGTGGGTCATCAGGCCTATGCCCACAAATTGATCACCGGACGGGCGGACCGTTTCTTCACCCTCCGTCAGAAGGGCGGCATCAGCGGCTTCCCGAAACGGGAGGAGAGCCCCTATGATGTCTTCAACGTCGGCCACAGCAGCACATCCATTTCCGCCGCTTCCGGCATCCTCGAGGCCCGGGATCTGAAAAAAGAAGCTTTCAAGGTCGTGGCCATCATCGGCGACGGATCCATGACGGCCGGGCTGGCTTTTGAAGGCCTGAACTGGTCCGGAGACCGCAAGAAGGACCTGATCATCATCCTCAACGACAACGAGATGTCCATCTCGCCGAATGTGGGGGCCTTGTCCTGCTACCTGAACTCCGTCATGACCGGCCAGACGGTCAAGAGAATCCGGAAGGACATCAAGAATTTTCTGAAAACGATCCCCTCCATCGGCGAGCAGGTCCTGGAATTTTCCAAGAGAGCGGAGGAGTCCCTGAAAGCCCTCATCGTGCCCGGAGCGCTTTTTGAAGACCTCGGATTTACCTATGTGGGTCCTCTGGACGGTCACCGCCTCGATCATTTGATCCGGAACCTCGAAAATGTCCGCCATATGGAAGGCCCCGTTCTGGTCCATGTCATCACCCGGAAGGGGAAAGGCTACGAGTTTGCGGAAGCGGAGCCCCTGCGTTTTCATGGCATCGGGCCCTTTTATCCGGAAACGGGAGGGCCCAGTTCTGCCGGAGGAGCTCAGGCGCCGGCCTCCTATACGCAGGTCTTCGGCCGGACGCTTGTCCGGCTGGCCCGAGACAATCCCCGAATTGTCGCCATTACCGCCGCCATGTGCGAAGGCACCGGGCTGAATGAATTCGCCGGACAATTTCCGGAGCGCTTTTTCGATGTGGGCATTGCCGAACAGCATGGTGTAACCTTCGCCGCCGGCTTGGCCACCGAAGGGATGATACCCGTTGTCGCCATCTATTCGAGCTTTCTTCAACGGGCCTATGACCAGATTCTCCACGACGTCTGCCTGCAGAATCTTCCGGTGGTCTTTGCCCTGGACCGCTCCGGATTCGTCGGGGAAGACGGCCCAACCCACCATGGACTCTTCGATCTGTCCTTTCTCCGGCCGATTCCAAACATGATCGTCATGGCGCCCAAGGATGAGAATGAACTGCAGAGCATGCTCTTTTCGGCAATGGGCTATGGCCGGCCCGTCGCGATCCGTTATCCTCGGGGAAGCGGGATCGGCGTTTCCCCGGATGCGGAACCCACCCTTTTGGAAATCGGCAAAGGGGAGCTCCTTGCCGACGGGACGGACGTCGCCATCCTCGCCATCGGCTCGACGGTTTACCCGGCCCTTGCCGCCTCGGAGAAGCTCGCAAAGGAGGGAATCTCCGCCGCGGTCGTCAATGCCCGGTTTGTCAAGCCTCTGGACCGTCAACTCCTTTTGGACCTTTCACGCTCATTCAAGCACATCCTGACCGTCGAGGAAAATGCCGTCATGGGGGGGTTCGGCAGTGCCGTCCTGGAATGCTTCGAAGAAAACGGCATCCGCGATCTCCGCATCAAAAGGCTGGGAGTCCGGGACGAGTTTGCACAGCAAGCCACTCAGGCCGAGCTGCGCGACCTCTACGGAATCGATGAACAGGGCATTGTGGCAGCCGTCTTGGCCATGATGGATCAAAAAAAAGAGCGGGAACCTGATCCTCCCGCCTGAGAAGGAATCGTCGACAGCACTCCTAAACCCGTTGCCATGAAAACGAAATCAGAAAAAATCCGTCTGGATCAGCTCCTCGTCAAGCAGGGCCTTTCGGTAAGCCGGGAACGTGCCAGGGCCCTGATCCTTGCCGGCGCCGTTCTGGTGGATGACCAAGCCGCTCTCAAGGCCGGTATGCTCGTTTCCCCCCAGGCCCTTGTCCGGATCAGGGGCAAGGAATCCCCCTACGTCAGCCGCGGGGGGCAGAAGCTTCAAGGGGCGCTTGAAGCCTTTTCCATGGATGTCCATGATCTGGTAGCTCTGGATGTCGGGGCCTCCACGGGGGGCTTCACCGATTGCCTTCTCCAGAAGGGCGCCCGCCACGTTTATGCCCTTGACGTCGGTTATGGACAGCTGGCCTGGAAATTGAGGAAGGATCCAAGGGTGACCAGCATCGAAAGAACCAACATCCGGTTTTATGACGGCGCCGGCATGGACGCCCCTGTCGATCTGATCACCATCGATGCCTCGTTCATTTCCCTGAAGCTCGTCATTCCTTCCGCGGTGAAATTCTTAAAACGGGGAGGGCATCTTCTCGCTCTGATCAAGCCTCAGTTTGAAGTGGGAAAGGGACAGGTCGGAAAGGGAGGCATTGTCCGGGAGCCGGATCTTCATCAGCGCGTTCAGGATGAGGTGACCCTCTTTATGGGGGGTTCCGGATTGGAGGTCATCGGAACGGCGGCCTCACCCCTTCCAGGCGCCAGGGGAAACAGGGAGTTCTTCATCTATGCCCGCTTACCGGTGGAATAACGAGAGATGAGCGTTCGAATAGCACAGACGGCCGGGTTTTGCATGGGCGTTCGGCGAGCCGTTGAAATGGTCCTTGAGATCGCCCGTCACAAAGGCCCCAGAACCATCTACACCTATGGCCCGCTGATTCACAATCCGCAAACGGTGGACTTCCTGCGCGCCAGGGGGATTGTCCCTGTCGACGATCTTGATGCGATCCCCTCATCGGAACACAACGCGGCCATCGTCATCCGGGCCCATGGAATTTCCCCGGCTGAACGGCGAAAACTCCGTGAAAAGGGCCTACGGATCATTGACGCAACCTGCCCCAAGGTTGCCCACGTTCAGGCCATCATCCGCAAGCACGCGGCTCAGCATTACGCCATCCTGATCGTCGGCGACGGCGATCATCCCGAGGTAAACGGCCTCCTCGGCCACTCCGGCGGCCATGGCAGGGTCGTCAGCAGCTGTTCCGATGTCGACCGTCTTCCCGATCTGGAAAAGGTGTGCGTCGTTGCCCAGACCACCCAGAGCGTTGATGAATTCAAGGCCGTCGTCCAGCGGGTCCGCGAGAAGTTTCCGGAAACCGTCGTTTACAATACGATCTGCGACTCCACGGAACGGCGCCAGTCTGAAGTCCAGGAACTGGCCTCCCAGACGGAAGCCATGGTGATCGTCGGCGGCAGAAACAGCGCCAATACGCGACGCCTGGCCGACCTGGCGGCCCTTCAGGGCACGCCGACTTTTCACATCGAAACGGCGGACGAACTGAGCGGAGACCTCCTCGTCGGCTTCGATCGCATCGGTCTCTCGGCCGGGGCTTCCACACCGAACTGGATCCTTTCCCGTGTCGTTGACCGGATCACGGAACAGCAGTCGGAAAAAAAGCGAAAGGGTCAGCTGTTCTTCAAGCTCTGGACCCTGGCGGTCCGTACCGATCTGTACTCCGCCCTCGGGGCGGCCTGCCTCTCACTGACAGCCATGCTCCTCGAGCGCGTCCCTGTCAACATCCTGTTTCTTTTAATCACCGCCCTTTATGTTCATGCCATGCACACCTTCAACCGGTTTGTAAACCGGAAGAATTGCACCATCGGCTCCTTTCGGGAGGAGTCCTACCTGAAGCACGAGTATTTTTATCTTTCCGGGGCCATCTTATCCATGCTCACCGGACTGGGCATCGCCATGAGCCAGGGAATCCATGCCTTTCTGCTTCTCTTTTTCATGTCGACCCTGGGGATCCTCTACAATTCTTCCCTGTTGCCCAAAAAATGGCACTATCGAAGCTTGAAGGATCTCCCCGGCTCAAAAAATATCTCCATGGCCCTGGCCTGGGCAACCGTCGTCGCCATCATGCCTGTTGTGGAACGGAAGCCCTCCTTCTCCCCCGAACTCCTCATCGCCTTTCTTTTTACCTTTGGTGTGGTTTTTATCCGCTCGTCCCTTTCCGATATCCTGGATATCCAGAGCGACCGGCTCATCGGCAGGGAGACGATCCCCGTTGTGGTCGGCAAGCAGAAAACGCAGACCCTCCTGGCGGCTATCTGCCTGCTGTTAGCGGTCATGCTGGTTTCCAGCGCTCTCGTCGGCTGGACCTCCCCGCTCTCACTGGTCCTGCTGATAAATTTATTTTATATATGGATTTGTTTCCGACTTTGTGATAGAAGGGCCTCGCTTTCAGGAATAGTCCTTGAGGGGCTTCTGGAAACAAGCTATGTTATCGCAGGGTTGTGCTCTATTCTTTGGGTTGCCGCACGGTCCTGAACAGGGGGATTCCGCAGGCCTTGTAGAAGCGAGAGGTTCTTGTGCACATAAGATTCCGGCATGTCATTCTTGCCATATTACTGATCCTAGCTCTTGCCGGCTGCGGGGGATTGCGCTATTCCGAGGTGGACCCGGAAGCCGGCAATTTTCATCCGGAGCGGATAGGGATCCTGCCCGTCGATGTGGGACCCTATGAAGAGGCCAGGGGGACTGTCGATCAGATCATCGCCGGAGTCGTGAGTGAAAAAAAGTGGTTTACCGATATCGTCTCCGGGAATGATATCCAGCGCCAGCTCCAGGAAAATGAAGAGCTGCGGAAAGTGACGGCCGATTATACTGCGAAGCTCAAAGCCGTCAATTTTTCCGACCCCGATCTGAGCAGGAGAATCGGGGAAATATGCCGCGTTGACGCCTTTCTGGTTGTTTCTCTCGACTACTGGAACTACACGACGGAAGCGACAGACAAGGTGGGAAAGATCGGTCTTTCCATGAAACTCATTTCTGCCGCCGAAGGCAGGGTTCTTTGGAAGGCCGGTCATTCAAGGGCTCAAAAATACCTGCTCATCAAGCCCCAGCTGCCGGATGTGGCCAGAGCCCTCGCCAGGGAGATGATCGCGGAAATGCCCCATTGAAATCGTGACGCCTTCTTTCAGAAGGAGACCGCCATGAGCCATCTTCTCCTGGAAGGGAACAAAAGGAAAAATTGGAGGGTACAAACATGAAAGATAAAGTTGAAGCAGTCCTGAATCAGATCCGGCCCAACCTGAAAGCTGACGGTGGCGATGTTGAGCTGGTCGACGTCAGTGAGGATGGGGTGGTGAAGGTCCGCCTGGTCGGTGCATGCAAGGGGTGTCCCATGTCTCAGATGACCTTGAAGATGGGGATAGAAAAAATGCTCAGGGAAAAGGTCTCCGGAGTCAAGGAAGTGGTTTCGGTTTAAGTGAGTTCATGATATGACCCATTTGCCTGTCAGGTCGATGGATCATGAAATAAAAGAAAACAACATTTTAAAAGGAGATAAAAGTTATGGCGTATGTAATTACCGACGATTGTTTGGCTTGTGGTTCCTGCCAGGATGAGTGCCCCGTTGGAGCGATCAGTGAGGGAGAAGACAAGTACGTAATCGATGCAAATCTGTGCACCGACTGTGGAACGTGTGCGGAACAGTGCCCGGCTGAAGCGATCGTTCCCGGCGAAGCCAAATAAATCTTCAGATTCTTCTTCAAGACGGGGGGAGCACTTCTCGCTTTTTTGGGCGGAAGTACCCCCCTTTTGATTTTTATCACCAGACATGTCTTATTTTATTTCTTTCGAAGGAATTGAAGGGTGCGGGAAAACGACTCAGATCAAACTGGCCGCAAGATTCTTGAGAAAGTGGCGTCTCCCCGTGATGACGACGGAAGAACCGGGAGGCTCTCCCCTCGGGAAAAGGATCCGGAAGCTTCTTTTGAAGCGCGGCCCCTTTGACATCTGTGACGAGGCGGAAACACTGCTTTTTCTGGCGGCCCGCGCTCAGCATATCCGCGAGGTCATCCGCCCCGCCCTGGTCCGTGGGAATTGGATTCTCTGCGACCGGTTTTCAGACGCCACCATGGTTTACCAGGGCCTCGTACGGGGCATTGACGCAACATGGATCCGCACGCTGGATGAGTTCGCCACCTCCTCCCTGAAGCCACACCTGACCTTTCTCTTCGATCTTCCCGCGGAAACGGGCATTCGCCGGGCCCTGCAGCGGATGTCCGGCGTTCCGGAAAAGGCAAGGGAGGACCGCTTCGAACAGGAGGGGCTGATTTTTCACGAAAAAATCCGCAAGGGCTATCTTTCCCTCGCAAGGCAGGAGCCGGACAGGTTCCGCGTCATCGACGCGACCGGGGATGTTGCTTCCATATCCCTTGAGGTGTGCCGTCATCTCAAGGCTTTCCTGAGCGCAGACGGCGGCTGAGCACCGCTCCGGCGCTCTTCCAACCCCTGAAATCCCCTGAAGGGCTCGGCCGGTTCCTGCGACCATTGCAAGCTTCAGCCGAGTTCGCCGTCAACCGGGGCCCAAACCCCTTCAAATCAGAGCATAGGACTATTTTCATGTCATTCAAGGATATCCTGGGCCACCCGAAACCCGTCAGCATCCTTCAGAATGCCCTGCGTCATGACCGTCTTGCCCACGCCTATCTTTTTCACGGCATGGACGGCATCGGCAAACGCACCCTCGCCTTGACCTTCGCCAAGGCGTTGAACTGCCGGCAAGCCGCCTTCGATTCCTGCGATTCCTGCCTTTCCTGCCTCAAGACCGATCACAGGAATCATCCGGACGTTGAAACCGTGGAGGCGGACGGAGCCTTCATCCGGATCGATGCCGTCAAAGGCCTTCAGGAAAGGATGAAATTCAAACCCATGGAGGGCCGCAAACGCATCGCCCTTATCCTGGATGCCGACCGTTTGAACAACGCAGCGGCTAACGCCCTTCTGAAAACCCTTGAGGAGCCCTCTGCATCCAATATCCTGATTCTGGTAACGGCCAGGCCATACTCCCTGCCGCTCACCATTCTTTCAAGGTGTCAGCAGATCCGGTTCAATCCCCTTCCGCAGGAGATCGTGCTGACCCTTCTCGCCGAGCGGTCTTCTCTGGAGGAATCTCACGCCCGCCTGCTGTCAGCCGCTTCCAGCGGCAGCATCGGCAAAGCCCTGGAGCTCAATCGCGAGTCCTTTCTTGTGTTGAAAGAGGAATGCCTGGATTATCTTTCCAGGATGCAACAGGATGAGCCTCTTCAGCATTTGTCTTTTCTTCGTTTTTTAATCGATGACAGGAAAGACATCCAGGATAAGCTCGATTTCCTCAAAACGTTTTTCCGGGACCTTCTGATTTTCAAAGAAACAGGGAGGGGTGACGGCCTTATGCACAGGGACCGCCTGGACCTGATTGCGGCCTTGTCCGAGAGGCGAACCCCTGCAGAAATTCTGATGAACGTGCAGGCCATTGAAGAGGCCATTCATCAATTGGAGCAAAATGCGAATAAATCGTTGACTTTGGAGGTTATGATGTTTAGACTTTCGATCTAACCTTGATAAGCGCCTTCCAATACGCACATCTTCGTTCCGATCCAGGTTGAACTGCAGGGGAAAACCCAGATGGCGAAGGCCATGCCGGTTCCGCCCGGCAAAGCGTTGCCGGAATCGTCGGGAAGGCGCGTGAATTGCAGTAGAAGTGAGCCGAACTTTCAGGAGACCATACAGCCTGTGCTAAAAACCATCGTTGGTGTCAAGTTTAAAAAAGAAGGAAAGATCTACAACTTCGACGCAGGGGACCTTGCGATCCTGGTGAATGATCCGGTGATCGTCTCGACAGACGACGGAACATCCATGGGAACGGTTCTCACAAGCCCCCGATCCGTTCCGGAGGAGGACATCCAGACCCCCTTGAAGCCCGTGATTCGTAAAGTGACGGAAGAAGATCTGCGCATTCGCGACAGCAACAGGACTCTCGAAGAGAGTTGCTTCTCCTTCTGTTCCGAAAGAATCAAGATACGGAATCTGCCCATGAAGCTGATTGATGTGGAATGCCTTTTTGACAGGAGCAAGATCATCTTCTACTTCACGGCGGAAAATCGCGTGGATTTCCGGGAGATCGTCAAGGATCTTGCACAGAAATACAAAACCAAGATCGAGCTGAGGCAGATCGGGGCCCGCCAGGAGGCAAGGATCGTCAAGGGCATGGGGGTTTGCGGACGCGAAGTCTGCTGTGTCAACCTGCTTCACAATCTGGACCGCGTTTCCGTCAAAATGGCCAAGGAGCAGAATATGTCCCTCAACCCGGAAAAGATATCCGGGCTCTGCGGCAGGCTCATGTGCTGCCTTGCCTTTGAGTACGAATGCTACCGGGAACGAAAAAAGGACAAGGGCGCCCAAAGCCGAAAAGAGAATGCCGGCTCCGCCGATCACCCGTCTTCGGAAAAACCTCCGCAGAAACCGGGCCGTGGGGATCACCGGAATGATCCCCGCAGCCATTGACGCCCCTGGAGCATCCTGCTTCCTGTCCCGAAGGAGAACGCCTTTCCGGGGATTGGCGGGCGAAACGTCAAAACTTTTTTGAAGGGGTTGACTTAAAGGCGCCATCTGTTATGATGTCGCGCTAGTATTTTACAGGATGCACTTTCTGCAGGAATTAATGGAACGAAACGTCATCACGGACTATCTTGACTCCTACTTGGAAATCGGCTCCTTTACAGATGATTCGGCAAACGGTCTCCAGGTTGAAAACAGCGGAACCGTCGACCGGATCGGCCTGGCCGTCGATGCCTGCCATGAGTCGATCACCAAGGCGGCACAGGCGGGCTGCAATCTTCTTGTCGTTCATCACGGGCTCTACTGGGGACGCCAGGAACTGGTTCTGGACCATCACTATCAGCGGATACGGGATCTGATCATCGCCGACATGGCGCTGTATACAGCTCACATTCCCCTCGACGCCCATCCTGAAATCGGACATAACCGTGTTATCGCAGAGCATCTTGAACTGGTCGATGCTGAACCCTTTGCCCTCTATCACGGCAGGGCGATCGGCGTAAAGGGCCGATTCAAGAGGCTTTTTTCACGAACCGAAGCAGCGTCTGAAGTCGAGAAGGTCATCGGTTGCCGTCAGGGTTTTTTAACCTTCGGCCCGGATATCATCTCGACCGCCGCCATTGTCGCCGGCTCGGCCACCGATACCGCGCTTTTCAGGGAATTGAAACGGGAGGGAATCGATCTCTTCATCACCGGCGAGCCGAAGCACGGCGCGTTTCACCTGGCCCGGGAATTCGGGCTGAACATTTTTTATGGCGGCCATTACCAGACGGAAACGTTCGGGATGAAGGCGCTGGGAGAGCATCTTCACAAGCGTTTTTCCATTCCTGTTTCTTTTGTCGACGCGCCCTGCATCTTCTAAGATCGCGCATGCGCCGCGCCCCGGGGCCGCACTTTCGGCATTCGATTCCGCTGCAAAAAGCGCTTTAGCTAGAAAGTCTTTCTTAACCATAATTTACAGGAGGGTGACATGCCAGTAGAGTTTGAACAGACGTTTCGTAATTTTTTGATGTTGCACCAGGAAAAGCATAACCGCACCTATCACTTCCTGATTCTCATGGATTCCATCATTGCCGCGGCAAAGCGAATTGAACTTTATTACCGAACCGGCGCCCTCAAGGGAAATCTCGGCGTGGCCGGATCGATCAATATCCAGGGCGAGAATGTCATGAAGATGGACGACATCGCCAACGAGATCGTGCTCCACTACCTGGCCTCGAACAAGCGCGTGATCCAGGTGGTAAGCGAAGAGTGTGATGACATTGTTGACATGAACAAAGAGGGCGGCCGCTACTTTGTCTATTTCGATCCCCTGGACGGATCATCCAACGTGTCCCATGGGCTGCCTGTGGGGTTCATGTTCGGGATTGCCAAGCGGTTTCTCGATGGCGATATGCGGGGCCCTGAGGATTATCACCTCCGCGAAGGCAGCGAGTACATCGCAGCAGGCATGTTCGTCATTCCAACGGGGATGTTCACCCTGGCACTGCGCGACGCAGGCTGCTGGCGCTTCCATTCCGACGAAACCTCAACCTACGTCAAGCCGGTTCAATTGACCATGCCCGACAATCCAAAAACCTGGGAATTGTCCTTCAACGCCGGAAACACAAACGTCTTCAGCGACAAAGTGCAGAAGTGGATCGGGGCCAATTTGAACAAATACAAGTTCCGCTATATCGGCGCCCTTGCCGGCGACTTTCACCGCCTGCTGTCAAACGGCGGCCTTTTCATGTATCCTGCCATCGTCAACCATCCGAATCCCAAGGAAAATCGTCCTCAGGGTAAACTCAGGCTTCTGTATGAGGCCAATGTCGCGGCGTTCATGTGCCGGGAAGCCGGCGGCGACGCCATCGATGAAACGGGCACACGCATTCTTGATCTGAAGCCGGCGGCGCATCACCAGCGTACCACGCTGTACGTCGGCTCAAAACCGATTATTGATGACCTGGCCGCAGCGCTCAAGGCTTAGGAGAATCTCTCTTGAAATCGTTTCTTTTCTTTGTGGATTGAGAGCCATGGAAAATACCTATTACGTCACAACACCCATTTACTATGTCAATGCCTCCCCCCATCTCGGGCATGCCTATACAACCATCGTCGCTGATGTTCTGGCCCGTTATCATCGGCTGTCGGGACATCGGACGTTCTTTCTCACGGGCACGGACGAACATGGCGACAAGATCGCCGAAGCCGCCGACAAGAGCGGCGTCACGCCGAAAGCTTACGCAGACCGGATCAGCAGCCAGTTCCGTGAACTTTGGCCGAAGCTTTCCGTCACGAACGATTTCTTCATCCGGACAACGGATGCCAGGCACATCGAAACCGTGCAGACGATTCTGCGAAAGGTCTATGACGCCGGCGATATCTATTTCGGTCATTATGAAGGGTTCTACTGCGTCGGCTGCGAACGCTTTTACACGGAAAAAGAGCTGGTCGACGGGAAATGCCCGGACCACCAGACAGAGCCTGAATTCCGCAAGGAAAGCAACTATTTTTTCCGAATGAGCAGATATCAGGAGTGGCTGATTGCCCATATCAAGGAACACCCGGACTTTATCCGGCCGGAACGCTATCGGAATGAAGTGCTGGCCTTCCTTCGCGAGCCCCTGGAGGATCTGTGCATTTCCAGGCCGAAATCACGCCTGAGCTGGGGGATTACCCTGCCCTTTGACGAAAACTATGTAACCTATGTCTGGTTTGACGCGCTGATCAACTATATTTCCGGAATCGACTATCCCGACGGCGAAAATTTCCGCACCTTCTGGCCGGTGGCCGAACATCTGATTGCCAAGGACATCCTCAAGCCCCATGGCATTTACTGGCCCACCATGCTCAAAGCCGCGGGCATCGAACCCTATTCTCATCTGAATGTTCACGGCTACTGGAATGTCGACTCAAGCAAGATGTCGAAAAGCATCGGCAATGTTGTCCGCCCTCTCGATCTGAAGGACAAATACGGGCTGGATGCCTTCCGCTATTATCTTCTCCGGGAAATGGTTTTCGGCCTGGACTCGAGCTTCAGTGAGGAGAGCTTCGTTCTGCGGGTCAATGCGGAACTGGCCAACGATCTGGGGAATCTTGTCAGCCGGGTTACGTCCATGGCCATGAAATTCTGCCAGGGAGCCGTACCGGCGGTCACGGAGGTGACCGGAGCCGACCGTATCCTCGCCGATACGGCCTTCAGGGTTCTTGCTGAAGTCAAAACCTCTTTCCGGGAATTGACTTTTCACAAGGCCCTGATGTCCATCTGGGATTATATCGGCACGGCCAATCGCTACATCGTGGAACAGGAACCCTGGAACCTGGCCAAGGACCAGTCGAAAAAGGCCAAACTGGATGAGGTGATTTATTCCCTGCTGGAAACCCTCCGGGTGATCGCGGTTTTGATCTCCCCCTTCATGCCCGGTTCTGCGGAGAAGATTTTGCTGCAACTGGGGATCGCCCATCCTGACAGGGAAAATTTCGGAACGATCCGCACCTGGGGCGCCCTTGCCCCCGGCCTGCGCCTGCAGCGAGGCGAAGCCCTGTTCCCGCGGATCGATTACAGGTCGGAGACCGCGGCCGTCGAGCAGAAAATCCCCGCACCGCCCCCGCCGATCAAACCGGAGGTTTCTTACGAGGATTTCGAGAAGATCGATCTCCGGGTTGCCCGGATCCTGGAGGCCGAGATCGTTCCCAAATCGGCCAAGCTGCTGAAGCTCAAGATCGACATCGGTGAAGAGCGGACGGTGGTCGCCGGCATTGCCAAGGACTATGCGCCGGAGCAGCTCGTGGGCAAATCCATCGTGATTGTGGCAAACCTCAAACCGGCAAAATTGATGGGAATTGAATCCCGGGGGATGCTTCTGGCCACGGATACAACCGATGAGGGCATCACCGTCCTGTCCTTTGACCGCGAGCCGAGAACCGGGGCAAAGGTCCGGTAACGTCTACCGGAAATGGTCTACATGCATCAGGCCGTCCAACAACCTGTTCCACTCACGCCCAATGCCTCGCATCTCTCGAATTTTAGCGCCTTGGCGGGCTGATTCCGAAGCCGGGCTGAAAGCATACCATCAAAGAGAGGCGGACGGGGTTATGTTCCAGATTCGTCCCCGTCCGGCTCTCTTTCATTTGCATCCGCGACCATTCTCCGGAAAATTTCCTTCAAAACGTCGTCGTTTTCTTTACGTTCATCTATCCCTTCAATGCGGCGGGAGCCTTCAAGGGGACCTCCACGGCCGAAACGAACTTGCGCACAACCGCTTCGGTGTTGGCCACATTTAATTTCCGGAACAGAAAGGTAAACTGGTTTTCCAGCTCCGTACTGATCTGCTTCAATGTTTCCGGCGGAAGCTGCCAGAGTTCCTGCTTGAAAGGTCCAAACCCCTTTTTGCGGGTTTTATAGATAAATTGCTCCTCCGTATCCTTTTCCTTCTTTTCCCCCGCCATCTCACGCTGCAGGTACTCATAAATCCGGTCCTTCAAGTCTACGGGGAAATGGGCACTGTCGTAAATGATGTTCTGGAAACCGGTTGCCAGATGAATCTCTGCCGTTCCGATTGCCGGGAACCTGTCAAAGGCCTCGTTGGGCAGCGTGGACGCACCATGCTGAACAGCGCCGGAAAGTCCGTAACGGCTCCGGGAGACTTCCGACAGCTTTTCCAGGGTTTCAAAATCCAGCTTCACCTTGGCCACACTTCCATCGGCCAGGGGAACGCCACCGTGGGTGGTCCCCGTCTGAACGCTTATTTTGCTGATTCCCTTCAAGTCAGGCCCGTAGCTCTTCAGGGCCTCGAGATACCCATCCATAAAGGCCTGAAGCTCTTCAACGGTACTGTTTTTGCCGCCCACCTCACCGATTTCACCCCCGACGGATACCGTGATACCCGCCGGCTCCAGATCCCGGATCACGCTTGTCAATTCTGCGGCAAGGTCGAAATTTGTCTTCTGCTGTTCATCAATGGTGGGTTTTGACAGGTCCACGAGGGTGGAAGTGTCGACATCGATGTTGTAGAATCCGGCTTCAAGGGCTTCCCAGATAAGGTCCTTGACGCCCTTGACTTCCTTTTCCCCATCGGCGGCAAATTTCTTGGCATTGACCTGGAAGTGATCTCCCTGAAGAAAGATGGGGCCGTGGAATCCGGTTTTTATGGCTGCTGCTGTCACTGCGCTCGTATATTCAATGGGCCTCTGTTTTGTATAGTCAATTTCCGAACGGGCAATTTCAAAAATGACGGCGCCGACGGAGTCTTTCAACGCCGCACGGAAAATGGCCTGGGCCACCTCATAGGTCAAGGCCCTGATGTTGATGGCCGGAACGGTAAAGCCCGTCACTTCCTTTCTGCCCATGGCCTCATAGAGGGACTGAATGGACGATGACAGGATCCCCAACGCGGCTCCGCTTTGCCGAATGAGCCACGAAGCCGCCTCTTTGACTTCCGGCAGGGCACTGAATACCGCCGTAAAAATGAGAGAATCAATAAGCGAATTTCTCAATATCTCTTCATTCAACACCTTGACCTGATCTCCCTTTACCTCCAGGACACCTTCACAGCCTTTTTTCAATTCATCCACACTGTTGAAAATCATCATCTCCACCTTTCTCTTTTGTCTTGATCTTCCTGTTTCCGTTTACGGTCAAACCTTCAGAACGCCGTTCCGTTCAGGCGCGCCTTTTTTCTCCCTCTACCGCTCAAGCCCCCTGGTCCGCTCTGCCGCGTATCCCGCCCGCAGACGGCATTGCGGATCTCTTCACCTGCTCGCGGATTGTTGCCTGTAGCGACTTTAATGACCAAGAAACCGCCTTCCGACTGCACCGCAACCGAAAAAATATCCGCTGTTTTCAGCGGTTAAGAACGACAGAGAGTTGTTTCTATTTTTGATATCGCCCGGTATGAGCTTGCTTTGCAATTTCGATTGCCTTAAAAAGTCTTGAAATACAATGTTCTTGGTTGATACAGGGAGGGTAACGCGGCCGCAGCGATGGAAGACGCCGCTGATTTTTTATTGCGGTAATATATCTTGAAATGGCCTTGCTTGCAACCAATTTTTATGATTAGAAAGGCGGTCAAATCCTCATGCCTCAACCATCATCGGGATGTCGTAACCTAATCCACCTTGATGAACAACCTCATGATCGCCCCGGGCAATCGAAGAAGCAGTCAGAGGCTCGACATCACCATGCCGGAGAGAACCCCGAAGCCCGTAACGACCATCAGTCCCTGAATGGAGAACGGTCCGGTTACGGCTTTCAGGATATGGAGAAACAGGGGTGGATGCAAAAGAAAAAGGCCGAGGGAAAGGGCAATCAGCGGAAGGATCAGCCACTGTGTCCGCCCGATCCAGATTCTTTCAATAAAAAGCGACGTCAGAATCATGGTCATGACGAAATAAACGAGATTGAAAAGGATTAACAATGCGTCACTGATTCCTGGAGATGATATTGCATTCATTTTGTTTGTCCTCAGGACTAACATAATCATTTATTCTTAGGGGACAAGGCGCACAGGGCAGTTTTTCATGAAGAGCGGATCGAATCTGATCCCGGTACGCACGCTCCTCTCATGGACTTGCAAACTTCCACTCAGAAAGGTATTGCCGAATGAAAGCACATTCAGACCGGAAGCTCGGCGGCAGGGACAACAGGCCCTTGAGGCGTTGCATCGTATTGCTGGCCGCGCTTCTTGTTCTGATCAGCCTGTCTGCCTGCGGCGCTTCGGTCGGGCAGACGCTTATATCTCAGCCTGATGAATTTACTTACACCTACGAAGCGAAAGAAAAATTTGTTCTCAGGGCCATTGAACGAGTCCTCAAGGAAAAAAAAATGGGGACCAACATTCGGATCGATGAAGAAAAGCACCTTGTGGAATCCGATTTTGTCGTTCTGGATGATTGGCGGACCCGAAGTCTCGCCAGGACCCGGACACTCAACTGGAAGGAAACGGAAGTGACTCTTTCCGTGGTTGCGGAAAAGAAAACCCCTTCGGGATGGGAAATGCGCCGCCTGCTGGAAAAAGAGCAGTATACCAAAATTTTTGATACGATCGATCTCAAGATTTACGAAGAGATGTACAGGACGCAATGACAGAGCCGGATTTTCGCCCCCGAAGGAAGGGTGGTAAGCCTGGCTGGACGGACGTTGTCTTGCCCAGGCGGCAAGAAGGTCAAGAGGAAAAACAGATCCATGAACCCTGCCATTTTTCGGGAATACGATCTTCGCGGCGTCGTTGAAAAAGATCTGAATGACGAACGGGTTTATACGCTGGGGCGTGCGATCGGGACGTACGCCGTCCACCACGGCGCGACCCTGCTCACGACCGGGAGGGACTGCCGCCTCAGTTCAGATGGGTATCAGCAGGTTCTCAATGCCGGCCTGCGCAGGGCCGGCATTGACGTCATCGACATCGGCCTTTGCGCAACCCCCATCCTGTACTTTTCCATCCGCCATTGCCAGGCACACGGCGGGATCATGGTTACCGGAAGCCACAACCCACCGGAATTTAATGGTTTTAAGGTATGCATCGGCCAGGATGCACTCCATGGCGAAGAAATCCAAGCCCTGAGAAGGATTGCCGAATCGGGAGATTTTGCCCAAGGCGAAGGTCGTTTACAAATGCGATCCATCGCGAAAGACTATGAAGACTACCTCTGCAGTTCCTTTTCGCTGAAACCGGGCATCCGGGTCGTTCTCGATGGAGGGAACGGCGTTGGGGGATATTTTGCCGCCCCCATCCTGAAGCGGCTGGGCTGCCGGACTCAGGAGCTCTTCTGCGAACCGGACGGGCGATTTCCGAACCATTTCCCGGACCCGACGATCCCGGAAAACCTGTATGAGCTCACACGGCAGGTGACAGCGGAACATGCCGATGTCGGGTTGGCATACGACGGCGATGCGGACCGCCTGGGCGTTGTCTCGAATACCGGCAGAATCCTGTGGGGTGACGAACTGCTGATTCTCTTTTCCCGCGCCGTTCTCGAAAAGCATCCCGGAGCCGCCATCATCGGTGAAGTGAAATGTTCACAGAAGCTTTTTGACGATATTTCCAGCCACGGCGGCAAAGCCATCATGTGGAAGGCCGGCCACTCCCTGATCAAGGCCAAAATGAAGGAAGAGAAGGCGATGCTCGCCGGCGAAATGAGCGGCCACGTGTTTTTTGCAGACCGCTATTTCGGATACGACGATGCCATTTACGCCTCTCTGCGGCTCCTCGAAATGCTTTCCCGGACGGGGAAGTCCGTCAGCGAACTCATGGCGGACATTCCGGAAACCTGCACCACGCCGGAGATCCGAATCGCCTGCCCCGACGATGTGAAGTTCCGCCTCGTGGAGGAGCTCCGGGATCATTTTCGCACCCTCGGCCCCGTCATCGACATCGATGGAGTCCGTATTCCCTTCGCCGACGGATGGGGGCTTGTCCGCTGCTCAAACACGCAGCCGGTATTGGTTCTCCGCTTTGAGGCGGCGACGAAAGATCGCCTGGAGTTCATCCGCTCCACCATTGAAAAGGTCGTCTTCGATAAACTTCCCTCCTGATTTCTTTTCCGGATCATCAACAAATTGTTGCCAATTGACAACTTTCCTGTTATCAGCCTAAGCGAAGTTTCAAACATCAGGCGAATTCCAACCCGGAGACGAAAAAGGGACGGCAGGATGGCTGCGGTACCGCACGTCCCGGAAGAGGCATGCGGCAGAAATCCATGTCGATGAGCCGACAGCGGGGGCGGTCAGGAAAACGCTTCGATACGGAACGCAGTAGAAGTGTCGTGACATGGTCAGAAGAATAGTGCATAAACGGATACATCGATTGAACAACCCAGCTTTGTTTAACGCTTTCCATTTTTATCCAACCGCCTATCCTCTCGAGCACAGCCGGTCAGGTTACTTTATCGCCGGTTGAATCCGGAAATCACCCCTCTCGAAATCGTTTTAAAAAAGGATATAAGGCAGCATGAATATTAGAAATGTAGCAATTATCGCCCATGTCGACCATGGCAAGACCACGCTGGTCGACAAGCTCCTCATCCAGAGCAAAATTTTCCGCGACAACCAGGAGGTGCGGGATTGCTTTCTTGATTCCAATGACCTCGAGCGCGAACGGGGCATCACCATTTTGTCCAAGAACATTTCCATCACCTACGGCGGTCATAAAATCAACATTATCGACACTCCGGGACATTCCGATTTCGGCGGAGAGGTGGAACGGGTTTTGAAGATGGCCGATGGAGCAATTCTTCTCGTGGATTCTTTCGAAGGCGCAATGCCCCAGACGCGCTTTGTTCTGCAGAAAGCCCTCTCCTTCAATCTGACGCCCATCCTGGTCATCAACAAGATGGACAAACCGAACCGGCGGCCCGCAGAGGTTCTGGACGAAGTGTACGATCTCTTCATCGATCTGGGCGCTGACGACGAACAGATGGAATTTCCCGTCCTCTATGCCTCCAGCCGTTTTGGCTGGTCATCTCTTTCCCCCGATGTGCAGGGGACGGATCTGACCCCTCTTCTGGATGCCGTGATCACCTCCATCCCTCCCCCGAAAGAAGCGGAAGGCCCCTTACAGATGCAGGTCACCACGGTTGACTATTCGGACTATGTGGGCAGGATCGCCATCGGACGTATTTTCCGCGGAACAATCCGCTCCGGGATGCCCGTATCCGTCATAAAGCGTGACGGCTTCACTCAGAAATCAGTCGTAAAGGACGTGTTCCTCTTCGAGGGGCTGCAGCGTAATAAAGCCGCTGAAGTCCCCTGCGGAGACATCTGCGCCGTCCTCGGTCCGGAAGACATCGATATCGGGGATACGATCTCGGACGTCGATTATCCGGAGCCTCTGCCCATCATCCCCGTGGATGAACCGACGATGAGCATGACGTTTTCCCACAACGATTCTCCCTTTTTCGGGAAGGAAGGGCGGTATGTCACGAGCCGCCATCTGCGGGACCGGCTGCACAGAGAGATCAAGAGCGACGTTGCCCTGCGTGTGGAGGCTGCCCCGGGAACGGAATCTCTCAAGGTCTATGGACGGGGCATCCTGCACCTTTCCATCCTGATTGAAACAATGCGCCGGGAAGGCTATGAGTTCCAGGTGGGCCAGCCGCACGTCATCTACAAGGAAATCAACAACCGTAAGGCTGAACCCATCGAGCTTCTCATTGTGGACATACCTGCCGATCTCTCCGGCCGTGTCATTGAAGTGGTCGGCAAAAAGCGGGGAGAACTCAAAAAGATCGATTCCATCGGGGGGCGGTCCCGTCTGGAGTTCCATATCCCGGCGCGCGGAATGATCGGATTGCGGAACCGCCTGCTCAACGCCACCGCTGGCGAGGCCGTCATCCATCATCAGTTCTACCAGTATGAGCCTTTCAAGGGCTCCATCCCCCATCGGCAGAACGGCGTACTCATCTCCATGCAGGATGGCCCGGCCACGGCCTACGCCCTCGATGCGCTGCAGGCCAGGGGACGGTTCTTCATCGCTCCCGGGGAGGTAGTCTATGAAGGCCAGATTGTCGGGGAGCACAACAAGGAGGAGGACATGGTCGTCAATGTGCAGAAGGCTAAAAAGCTGACGAACATGCGTGCGTCAGGGAGCGACGAAGCGGTCAAGCTGTCTCCCCCTGTCGTCTTTTCCCTCGAGGAAGCCCTGGAATACATCAATGAAGGGGAACGAGTTGAAATCACGCCTAAATCCATTCGGCTCCGCAAAAAGATCCTCGGAGAGTGGGAGCGGCGAAAGGCGGATCGCCTGGAAAGCAGAGCTTAGTCAGCCCGGCCTTTGGACTTGATAAACCGCCGCAAAGGAATTATAAAGGGCTCCAGTTGCAACACCTGATCCCCGGAGGATGGAAAGCCATGACGTTTGTACAACCCAGCAAGAACCGGAAGCGTTATCTTCTGATCGGATCCGCCGTTATCGCCGTTCTGGCCGTTGCCGCCTGGCTGCTTCTCGGGCAACGCCTTGAATTCGGAAAGCCTTCCTTTACCTCGAAGGGCGAAATTCGAACGATTGGATGGAATACGCCCTTGATTCTGACGTTTTCCGATTCCAAAAGCGGCCTTTCCAGAACAGCGGTAGCCCTTACCCAGGACGGCAAAACATACCCCCTTTCCACTCTCACCTATCCCTCGGGGAAATACAAGTCCCACGAAGTCCGTGTGATCCTTGACCCGGCAAAACACAAGCTTCGCGAAGGCCCGGCCACCCTCCACATCTCCGCGGAGGATGGCGCCCTGTTCGGCAATTCGATGACCGTCGACCGGTCCGTGATGATCGACTTCGGTCCGCCCCAGATCCTTCTTCTGAGCACACAGAACCATCTCAATCCCGGAGGAACCGGCGTGTTGACCTATCGCGTCTCGGAACCCGTTTCCGTCACAGGGGTATATATCGATCAGGCGTTCTTCAGAGCCTATCCGGTTTCCCTGTCCGGACAGCCCGGTTTTATCTGCTATGTGCCCGTGCCGATGGACGCCGGAAGCAAACCGATGCATCTTCGGATAGTAGCCAGGGATCTTGGCGGAAATGAATCCTCGTCGACGGTACCCTATGTTCTTCTGAAAAAAACATTCCGAAGTGACAGGATGATGCTGAGCGATTCCTTTCTCCAGCAGAAAATGCCGGAATTTCAGGCATCCAATCCGCCATTGAGAGGCAAGAACCTCCTTGAAACCTTTATTTACGTCAATTCACAGATCAGGGAAGCGAATTTCAAAACAATCCAGGGGATATGCGAAAAAAGTGAACCCAGGCAGCTCTGGAGCGACACCTTCCTGAGAATGAAAAATGCCTCCCCCATGGCCCTCTTCGGCGATCGGAGGACCTATATCTACGGGGGACAGACCGTTGGTGAAAGTGTTCACGGGGGAGTCGATCTTGCTTCGACCGCACAGGCCCCCATTGAGGCGGCCAACAGCGGCATCGTGGTTTTTGCCGGCCCACTGGGCATTTACGGAAATACCGTCATCATCGACCATGGCTTCGGGCTTTTCACCCTGTATGCCCACCTCTCCTCGATTTCGGTTAAGGGTTCCCAATCCGTCTCGAGGGGGGACGTCCTCGGCGCAAGCGGCCTGACAGGCCTTGCTGGAGGCGATCATCTGCACTTCGGGATCATGGCGGGAGGGCGGTTTGTCAATCCCCAGGAATGGTGGGATCCTCATTGGATCAACGACAATGTCCTGAAGAAACTGCAGATCGGCGCCTAATGAACTCCCACTGCCCTGCCCGGTAAAATCAACGCCGGCAAGTCATGGGATTTTCAACTCTTATCGATATCGCGGTGGTCCACGTTGACGGGATAATCCTGTTTGGAAAAGTAGGACATCAATTCATTCGCCATGACGACGGAGCGATGTTTCCCCCCGGTACAGCCCACGGCGATCGTCAGCCTGGGTTTTCCTTCCTTTTCGTAAAGGGGCATCAGAAATTCCATCATGTCCAGTAACTTCTGGAGAAAAATGACGCTCTCCTCGGCACTCAGGACATAGTCCCGGACCTCTTCATTGTACCCGTTAAAATTTTTCAACTCCGCCACATAATAGGGGTTTGAAAGAAAACGGACATCGATGACCAGGTCGGCATCAACAGGAATTCCATAACGGTAGCCAAAAGAAATGACCAGAATGTAGAGCCGCCTGGCTGTTGACGAGGACAGGAAATGGCGCTGCACGGCATCCTTTAACTGATGAACGTTGCAGGATGATGTATCAATGACCCTGTCCGCCATCTCCTTGAGGTTTCGAAGCAGCATCCGCTCCCGGTGAATCCCCTCCATGACGGAAGCCTGTGACAGGGGATGGACCCGCCTCGTTTCACTGAACCGGTGAAGGAGGGCATCATCTCCGGCGTCCAGAAAGAGGATCTCGATCTTGTACCCCTCCCGTTGAAGCTGCTCGAAGACGCCTTTGTAGGTCTGGATGAAGGTATTTTCCCTCAAATCCATAACCATGGCCACTTGACATATATTTTTCGGTTGAGCGGATTGTATTTCGAGAAATTGCGGAAGCAGGGCAACGGGCAGATTGTCCACGCAATAAAATCCGATATCTTCCAAGGCCCTCAATGCCGTGGTTTTTCCCGAACCGGAAAGACCGGTAATGATCACCACCCGAAGCGATTTCAATGGTTTCTCCCCATGCCCGTCATCGCCCGTATCGATGTATCCACCTTCGATGCCATGCCCACCGCATCTCCCGTTACAGGAAGGGACCTTCCGTAAACGGGAGTTTCCAGAATGTCCAGCGTTCTCAAGGGATGGCCACGCTCAGTTCCCTGGCCCATCCCCTCCTCTTCAACCAGTTCCACAAAGCAATCAATCCTGGATTCGGCCAGAATCGCCGACCTGTCCAGGACTTGCTCGGCTCGGACGATTCCCCTTCCCTTTATTTCCAGGAGTGGGAATTCGGGGTTCCAATTGCTGCCGTAGATGCGGCCCCCGCTTCTTTTCCTTGCGACAACAACGTCATCGGCAATCCAGCGATACCCGCGCTTAACAAGCTCCAGGGCGCAGGTCGTTTTCCCCAGGCCGCTTTCCCCCAGGATCAACATCCCCCTTCCGTCGAAACTGACCAATCCCCCGGAAAGCGACGTCTCTTTGCCGGTGTGCTCCCTGAACAGTCCGGTCAGCCGGCTTTCCAGGAGAAATTCATCGTACGCGGATGCAAAGAGCAGCGTTTCAGACGGTCCGACGGCTTGGATCAGGGATTCCGGAATGCGCCCCGTTCCGGCCAGTGCAATGCAGGCCCATGTTGAAGAGCGACCGCTTGAAAAAGAGCGGGACCATGAAGGCGGGAAGATCGGCACGCCCTTCCCGGAAGGAGAGGCGTGCAATGGAAAAATACCGATCGTTTCCGGAAGGGGAAAACAGGATAAATCAATCCGGTTGTTAAGCCTGGTGATGCGAAGTCTGCTCAAGGGCCTTCCCGGGCCGGCTCCGCCCGAAATTTCCTTTATTCCCAAACGGTCGGAAGCACGGTCCAACATGCCACGCAGGGATGGAGTCTCTTCACGTGTCCTGGAGATCATGAGAAGCAGGCCTCATGTCTGCCCGTCCTTTTCCGTAATAATCCGGTATATTTCATCCCCGGATGGAGCCTCCATGAGGCGTGTTCGAAAATTCTGATCCTTGAGCATTCTGGAAATTCTCGCCAGGACCTTCAGATGCTCCGTGGCGGCATGCTCCGGCGCCAGAAGAAGGAAAAACAGGTACACCGGCCTTCCGTCCAACGCGTCAAAATCAATTCCCCGAAGGCTCCGACCGAATGCGACGATCACCTCTTCAAGTCCATCCAGTCTCCCGTGAGGAATCGCAATGCCCTCTCCGATACCTGTACTTCCGAGCTTCTCGCGATCCATCAGCGTCCGGATCATGGCATCCGGCTCAAATGTCCGGTTATGTTTCAGGATCCGCTGCGATAATTCCTCCAGGACCTCCTGTTTTCCAGACGATACCAGTTCTTCGACAATATAGTCTTTTTTAAGCAGATCAACGATTTTCATTCAGCATTCAATGTATCAGCTGTTCGTTTCAATCAGGAGATAGCCGCCATCGTCACGCCGGTAGATGACATTGACATTTTCTGACGAGGCATTGCGATAGACAACAAATCGATTATTCGTCGAATCCATCTCCAGAACGGCATCATCAAGCGACATGGGTTTCAGAATGATTTTCCTTGTTTCTATAATCTTCGACTCCACAGCATCCTCTGCCTCTACGGGCAGCGCTTCCGGTTCCTCGCCTTCTTCCTTCAGGCCACCGCTTTTGTGAAGCCGGATTTTCTCCTTGTGCTTTTTAAGCTGCCGTTCGATCTTCTCTACGGCATTGTCAATAGCAAGGTGCATATCTTTCGACTCTTCCTTGCCGATGATGTTCAACCCGTTTGTTGTGATGTTGATTTCTGCAACGTTTCTGAATTTTTCAACGGTCAAGACCACATGAACATCAGTAGGTGCATCGATATGCTTGTTCAGTTTCTTCATCCGTTCATCAACATATTCCCTTTGCCAACCTTCATCCTCGGTATTTCTGAAGGTCACGGAAATTTTCATCATTGCTTACTCCTCCTCTTTTCTTTGTCACTGAATCCTGCCATATCTGCTCCCTGCCAACCGGCTTCTTCCGCAGGGGAATCGTTCTTCGTTATGTTCAGGCCTTTATGCCGCCTCCAGGAACGATCGTTCCGTCCGCTTCGATACCCGTGCTAAAAGTATCTCTTCCTCCTCGATGAGGGCAGTATGTTCATCATCTCCCGATACTTGGCAACGGTCCTTCTGGCAATCTTGATCCCTTTGCCCTCCAGGAGACTGACAATTTCATGATCGCTGTATGGATTTTTCGGATTTTCAGAGGCAATCGCCTTGCGAATCTCCTCCTTTACACTCTTGGACGCAATGGCTTCACCGCTTTTCTTCTGGATGCTGCTGCTGAAAAAATATTTCAATTCGAAGATTCCACGGGGTGTGTACATGTATTTGTTCGTGACCACCCGGCTGATGGTGGATTCGTGCATTTCGACGTCGTAGGCGATATCCCGCAACACCAGGGGCTTGAGATGATTGATTCCCCTGTCGAAGAAATCCTTCTGGTACCGGACGATGCTTTCGGCCACCTTGTAAATGGTCCTCTGCCTCTGCTGGATGCTTTTGATCAGCCAGGTGGCTGACTGAACCCGTTCACGGATGTATTTTTTGCCGTTATCGGAGTTGGAGTCATTTTTCACATTTCCCATGATCTCCTTGTAGAAGTTGCTGATCCTCAGCCGCGGCATGCCGTCATCGTTCAACACAATCTTATATTCGTCGCCTGCCTTGAAAACATAGACATCGGGAATGATGGCCTGGATCCTCTCCTCGTTGTAAATGCTTCCCGGCCTCGGATCCATATCGCTGATCATCATGACGGCCTGCAGCACCTCGTCGATGGAAACCCGGTTTTTCTTTGCAATGTGATTATAGTTCTTGATCTCCAGATCCTTCATGTGGTTCTGAATGATCACATCGACGAGGGGATTTTCTATCCCCAGCAGCCTGACCTGGATCAGCAGGCATTCCTGAAGATTCCTGGCCGCAATGCCGGGAGGATCGTATTCCTGAATCTTCGCCAGGACCGCTTCCACTTCCGTTTCCTCAACATCTTCCAGCCGGGCGATTTCTTCCGTTGTGGCCGCCAGATATCCGTTTGTATCGAGATTGCCGACAATCTGCTCCCCGATCCTCATTTCAAGCTCCGACAGACGGGTCAGCTTAAGCTGCCACATGAGATGATCCGTCAGAGTGGCTTTTTTCGTCAGCAGATTATCCCAGGAAGGCGCCTCACCGTCCCTGCGATCGTACGATGCCCCCACCGATCCATAATCTTCGAGGTAACTGCTCCAGTCAAAATCCTCCTTCCCGTCCCCTTCGCCCGTTATCTCTTCCGTTCTTTCTATGCCCTTGAAATCTTCTACTTCAGCAATGGTTCCCTCTTCACTGACCGTACTCAGCTCCGCTTCATCGTAGTCTTCCGGGGGCATGTCCTCAAGGAGCGGATTCTCTTCCATTTCCTGGTTGATGACATCTATCATCTCCATTCTTGAAAGCTGGAGCAGCTTGATGGCCTGCTGCAGCTGCGGGGTCATGATCAGCTGCTGGCTCAATTTCAGATTTTGTTTCAGTTCGAATGCCATGTCCCTTACCGGCTCGCCTTTAATCAAAAATTAAAGTGTGAAGTCTTCCCCAAAGTAGATTTTCCGTGCGATTTCGCTGGATGCAATTTCGGCCGGCTTGCCCTCGACGAGGACTTTGCCGGCATTGACAATATAGGCTCGATCGCAGACTGAAAGCGTTTCCCTGACGTTGTGGTCCGAGATCACCACACCGATCCCCTTCGATTTCAGCTTGGCAATGATTTTCTGAATATCCGCAACGGCCAGGGGATCAATGCCGGCAAAAGGCTCATCGAGAAGGATATATTGCGGAGAGGTCACCAGTGCCCGCGTGATCTCCACACGCCTTCTCTCTCCTCCGGAAAGTGAATACGCCCTGTTTTTGGCCAGATGAGTTAAATCCAGCTCACCCAGCAATTCCTGCAAGCGGTTCTCTTGTTCGTTCTCCTTCAGTTTCAGAGTTTCAAGGATCGCCAGGATATTCTCCTCGACGGTCAGCTTCCGAAAGACGGAAGGCTCCTGAGGCAGGTAATTCAAACCTTTTCTTGCCCGAAGATACATCGGCTCCCCGGTGACATCTTCACCATTGAGGCAGATGGACCCGCCGTCGGGATGGATGAGACCGACAATCATGTAAAAGGTAGTTGTTTTCCCCGCACCGTTGGGCCCCAGCAGCCCGACAACTTCACCGGGTTGAATCCTCAGATCGATTTCGTCGACGACTCTCCGCCCACTGTAAATCTTCACCAAACGGTTTGCTGAAAGTTCATTCATCCCTAGGGCTGCTGCTTGCTCCCCTCATCCTTTTCAGCGGGATAGACGGTCGCCGAAACTCTCTTGCTCGGGAAACTTTCGACCATTCCTCTGTTCTCTTTGAGAAAGACGACAATCCGATCCCCCCGGATCACATTTTTCTTTTCACGCATCACGGGGCTTCCCGTGACGACAATTTTCTGGTCGTCCTGGAAAAAAACGGCGTCTTCACCTGTTACAACCCGGTCTCCCTGAGTTACCACAACGCGCCCCTTGGCCTCAATTCGATCAAGATCGCCCGTTCGGCCGATCTCTCCTGCCGCACCCTTCCTGGCGCCATTCTCCTTTTTCTTGTAGTAAAGCAAAATCTTGTCCGATTTGATCACGTTGTTCCCCTGAACAGCGACCGCATTTCCGGAAAAGACGACCAAACGCTGTTCATTGTAGGCATCCAGACGATCCGACTCAATTCGAATGGGTTCCCTGCTCATTTCCAGCTTTTTCGTGTCGGCCTTTTCTGCGCCCACTGCCGGCATATTTCCGGCGGCAAAGGTCATGAGACAGGCGATCATCAGGATCGGGCGCCATAACCACCGCTTTTTCAAGGTTGCAAACTCCTTCATCTCTGGATACAGGCCTTTACGCCGGACAGAAGAGTCAGGTGCTCGTCCGCAAGCGAAATCGACATCCCTGTCGCATTAATCTGCATCCTGCTGTTTTTCAGGTTGACGGGTGAACCTGTATGGCATCGTTTCTCTTTTCCGGAATATGTGACCTCGTCCGTTTTAAAGGAATCTCCGTTGCTGGATTGGAGATGGACATCGCCTGTCAGTTTCATATCCTTTGAATCCTGCTTCAGGGTCCCTTCCTTCCCGGTAAGGACAAAGTTCCGCCCGTCCGGCATTGTCAACGTGATTTTCGGATTCTTCAGGAGAGCGAGATTGTCCTTTTTCCGATACTGGGCACTCTCGGCGTGGACTTCCCAGATAACACCCTCGTCCGTTGCCTCCGTGTAATGCACATTCATGACCTGCAAATCGACCTGGTCATCCATGAGCTTCTCTGGAGTTTTTCGGGGCTCTTCCTTGTTCAGGGTATATAGGATTCCACCCAGAACAAAAAAAACGGCCAGACAGCCAGCGGACACGATCAGTCTCTTTTTTTTCAGCAATACGGTCAGCGCTTTCAACCTCATCCCGATGATCCTGCTGTCTGTATATCACCCGTTTCAGGACATGTAAAGGTTAAACATGAATCAGGTTCTACCGATAAAATCATACCAGTTCGTACCGACGGACGACCTCTTCCCATTTGCCCTGGACCTTGAGAATCAGTTCGCACACCTCCCGAACGGCCCCCCGCCCCCCGGGCTTATCCGTAATATAGTCTGCCGCTTTTCGTGCTTCCTCCACCGCGTCATGAACAGCCACGGAAAACCCGCTCCTCTTCAGAAGAGGAACATCCACAAAATCATCACCGATGTAGGCAATTTCCTCGGCATTTAAGCCTCTTTCCCGAAGAAGCTGCTGGAAGAATTCCTTCTTGTTCAATACTCCCTGAAACACTTCACGAATTCCAAGGTCCCTGGCACGATGATCCACAACGCAAGAGGAGCGGCCAGTCAAAAGAATGACATCTATCCCGTAACGCATGATCATTTTAAGTCCATGGCCGTCCTTGACATCGAAATGCTTGCTTTCCTGCCCGGCGTCATCGATGATGATCCGGCCGTCGGTTAAAACGCCATCCACGTCCGAGATCAGCATACGGATCTTCCGGATCTTCTTTGTTATTTCTTCATCCATGATCTTACGTTTATCCCCTTTCGATTGTCTTTCGACTCCTCCTCATTTCACGGTCTCTGGGACTTCAGGGCCATGACGCTGCCATCTATGGCCTTCACCGTTCTCAACAGATCCGGAAGAGTATCCAGGTAGAGGGAATTCGGGCCATCGCACAAGGCCTTTGACGGGTCCGGGTGGACTTCCAGAAAAAGTCCGTCAATACCCACGGCTGCAGCGGCACGCGCCAGGTAGGGAACCATCTCCCGTTGTCCTCCTGAAGCGGTTCCCTGCCCCCCGGGAAGCTGCACGCTATGGGTCGCATCAAAGACGACGGGGAAGCCTTCTCTGCGAAGGATGGGCAACGAGCGAAAATCCACGACCAGATTGTTGTATCCGAAACACGTCCCCCGTTCGGTGATGAGAATGTTGTCGTTGCCGCGGGACAACACCTTCTCGAGAATGTTCCGGACATCCCAGGGGGCCAGGAACTGGCCCTTTTTGATGTTCACGACCCGGGCCCGCTCGGCGACTTCCACGATAAGATCCGTCTGGCGGCACAGGAAAGCCGGAATTTGGATCACATCCAATATTTCCGCGGCCTTCTCGATTTCCTCGTGGCGATGGACATCGGAGAGCACGGGGATGTTCAGGTCTTGTTTGATGTTTTTCAGAATTTCGATGCCCTGTTCAAAACCGGGGCCGCGATAGGCCGCTGATGACGTCCGGTTCGCCTTGTCAAAAGACGCCTTGAAAATAAAGGGAATGTCCATCTCACGGGCGAGATTTTTAAGGTAAAGGGCGATGGCCCTCGTCAGTTCCTCATGCTCAATGACACAGGGCCCGGCAATGAGCACCAGCGGCTGCCCATCCCCGACGGCAAGATTCCCGACGGCTACAGTCCTCATCTTCTCTCCCCTTGGATCCACGATAGGGTCGCCTGAAGCAGCTCCATGCCGGCTAACCCCGCGGATGATATTTTTTGTGAATGTCCTTCAAATGCTCCCGCGTGACATGCGTGTAAATCTGCGTTGTCGATATATCCGCATGCCCCAGCATCATTTGAACCGATCGCAGATCCGCGCCCCCCTCAAGGAGATGGGAAGCGAAGGAATGCCGGAAGGTGTGGGGGTGGACTTTTTTCTGAAGCCCGGCCTGAACGGCATACTTTCGGACCAGTTTCCAGAACCCCTGGCGGGTCATCCCCTGCCCGGACTTGTTCAAAAAAAGAATGTTCGTCTGCGTTCCCCGGATATACTTCGGCCTGACATCGTTAAAGTAATTCCTCACCTTTTCATAAGCCGCCCGGCCGATTGGCACGATGCGCTCCTTGCTTCCCTTTCCCTGGACGACGAGATACCCCACCTGCCAATTGATGCTGTTGGTCGTCAATGACAGCAGTTCAGAAACCCGGAGGCCCGTGGCATAGATCAATTCCAGCATGGCGGTGTCCCGAACGGCGCTGTCCGTTCGGACTCCCGGCTGTGACAGCAATTGATCCATTTCCTCGTGACTCAGGGTATCTGGAAGGCGCATCCATACTTTGGCCAGTTCAATCTCCGCGACCGGATTCTGCTCGATTTTCTTCTCTCTCAGCAGAAATTTATAGAAACCCCGCAGCGCCGCGAGGCTTCTGTTCATGGAGTTGGCCGACAGGCCCCTCCGCTTTAATTCAGACAGGTAATAGATGACATCATCTGGACTGATTTCGTGAATTTCCTTGATGCCTCGTTCCTGGATCAGGCCGGTGTAACGGTTCAAGTCCCGGCTGTACGCTTCGAGCGTATTGTGCGAGGCGCCTTTTTCAACGACGAGAAAATTCAGATATTCATCTATAAGCTCAAAGTTCATGCCGGGCATAGAGCATTATCCTAAAATAATTTTTGTAAGTTGAGAGGCTTTATTAAGCTATTCCTGCAAAAAGGTCAATATGATAGTGGTTTTTATCCTCTCCGCCGTCGTCGGATCCATTGGATATTTCACGGGGTTCTTTGAGGCATGCCTGTCCCCGACGACCGAAGTCCGTCTGACCTTCTGCTCCGGGGACGTCCGATCCCGCTGACAGATGTCGCCGTCATTTATGTGGACGGGGCAGCTCATCATCACCTATCCCGCTCATCATAGCCGCATGGCACCGGAATTGCACATTTTAGATGTTCCTTGATCAAGGGAACGATATCCTGCCAGGTTGCTGCCCATGGAAAAGAACAACAATGAATTGAACAAGAGGCAATTCTCGCGTGTTGACGCCTATATTCCCATTGCGTATCGTCTTGTTCCCCTGGAAGAACAGGACTATGTTCAAGCTGAAATTTTTGACCCGATCATCGTAGAAAGCTGCAGTCTGCCGGAAACTGAGGATCAGTCGCTTCAGGCCTGCTTGAACATCCTGAATGCCAAGCTGGATTCGGTCATTCATCTTCTTACCTTGCGCAATGAGGGGTTTTCTTCTCTCCCGTCACGGTTGATCAACATCAGCGGCGCCGGCATCCGCCTTACAACTTCGGAAAGATTCGCTCAAGGGGACATGCTTGAAATAAAGACCTTTCTTTCGCCGCAGAAGCACCGGGCGCTTCGTCTTTACGGCAGAATCATCGCCCTTGATGAGCGGCCTGAGGGATACCAGATGTCCCTTTCATTCGTCAAGATGGACGACATGGTAAGAGATGAAATTGTAAAATTCGTTTTCGAACGGGAAAGGGAAATCCTTCGGGAAAAGCGGGGGAGATGACGTATTTTCGATGATCGCAGGTATAGGCATTGCCGTTGTGTTAATAGCTGTTATTGGTGGCTATCTCCTCGAGCACGGCAATCTTGCCGTTTTGATCCAGCCGGCTGAAATGCTGATCATCTTCGGCGCGGCAACAGGAGCTCTTCTGATCAGCTCCCCCTCAAAGGTCGTCAAAGCAGTTTTCAAGTCAGTGGCTCATATCTTCAAGGGCAGAACATTCGACAAGAAGGATTATACCGAGGCCTTGTTGCTGCTCAACGGCATCTTCTATAAAATCCGTCAGCAGGGTCTTGTGTCGATTGAATCCGATGTGGACAACCCCGGTGAAAGCAGCCTTTTTTCCCAATATCCATCGATACTGAAAAACAAACACGCTGTCGACCTGATCGCCGATACCCTCCGGACCGTCATGACGACCACCATTGCCCCTCATGAACTGGATGCGCTGATCGATCATGAACTGGACATACACTATGAGGAGATGATGCAGCCCGCTAAGAGTGTCAATTTTGTTGCGGATGCACTTCCCGGACTCGGCATCGTCGCGGCGGTTCTCGGTGTTGTTTTAACAATGGGCAAGATCAGCGAACCACCGGAAGTTCTGGGGAAATGCATTGGTGCCGCCCTGGTCGGTACGTTCCTTGGCGTGCTCATGTGCTACGGCTTTGTGGGCCCCATGGGCAAGAACATGGAGCACAGCGCCGGCGAAAACATCCTCTATTTAACGGTCTTAAAGGTAGCATTGCTGGCCTTCATCGGCGGTTCCGCCCCCAAAGTGGCCGTTGAATTCGGACGTCGCGTCATTCCCGCCGGAGACCGTCCAACCTTTGCAGAAATCGAAGAAGCCCTGCGGCAGCATAAGGGATGATCCCATGATGGACGAACAACAGGTTATCATCATCCGGAAGAGAAAGAAACGCCACAACGAGGGGCATCACGGCGGATCCTGGAAGGTCGCCTATGCCGATTTTGTCACGGCGATGATGGCCTTTTTTCTCCTGCTGTGGCTACTCTCCATGGTGTCCCCTGAAAAAAGGATCGCCGTTGCGGAGTATTTCAAATCCTTCTCCGTCATGAAGGAAACCGGTTCTTCCTTTATGACCGGGTCTTCGCAGATTCTGGACAAGGCGGGCGGGGGAGCCAATTCCGTTCAGGACTACAAAAACATCAAGGACAGAATATCGCCGAAGGATCTGCAGCAGCGTTTGAAAAGCGCCATCGACATCAATCTGCAGTCCATCCGGGACCAGGTCATTATCAACATCGTCGATGGCGGATTAAAAATTCAGATCGTCGACAAAGAAGGCAGTTTGATGTTCCCCCTCGGCAGTTCAGAGCCTACGGCCAAGGCGAAGGAAATCCTGAAAATCGTTTCAGACAACATCAAGGAGGGCTCCAACAGGATTATCATCGAAGGCCACACCGACGCGGCCCCCTTCCAGAGTGCGCAGACAACAAACTGGGAGCTCTCAACATCGAGAGCCTCCGCTGCCCGAAGGGAGCTGGAAAAAAACTCCATTGATCCGGGCCGGATTGCCAAAGTGGTCGGTTACGCCGATCAGGAGCCATACATTCCCCTGAATCCCATGGACCCACGGAACCGGCGGATCAGCATCATTGTCATTCAGCCGAAATAAAGAATGCCGCAGACTGAAGAAGGTTGCGGCTCAACGGTGGGCGGCCGGCCTATGCCGGCGCGAAGAAGACCCCGTGCAGGGCATTGAAGGGGCGTTCAGCACATTTCCGGGAAAGTCAGCCGCGCCGCGCGCGGCTATCCACAAAGGACCTTCTTCGATAAGGACGAAGGCTCTACGACGGAGCGTTGTCAAGACAAAAATCCACGACGAAGGGCCCCTCTTCAATTTCAAAAGGAATGATGATGCTCGGCCCCCCCAGGACATGGACGATGGAGTGGCTCTTGCCGGCCACGACCGTTGGAATGGCCGCCGTAATATTCAACCCGTCCGCCTCCAGTTTCTTCCTGGCAACTCCGGAGATCATATTGGTAATCTCTCCGACGGCATCCTTGACGTCATTGTCTATCCCCGACATGGATTCCCCAAGCATGTTGGAGACTATCTTGACAATGCAGCCTTCGCTGAAGCTCAAACCCAGTGATCCTTTAAGATCACCGGTCAACCCGATGATGCCGGAAATATCTCCTTTTGCCACATTGTCCTTCTTCAGATAAGGCTTTCCCGGCTTCGGTTCCACAAATGCCATCGTCTTCAAGACATTCTCCGTCGCATCTAAAAAGGCATTGATAAATCGAACGTCCATTAAGGTATCCCCTTTTTTTCTTCAAGATGTACAGCGCAACGACCGTATCGACTCTATAAGCTCAGGGTCATCTCTCCCTAGAGAGTCTCCAGTATTTTTTCGATCTTCGTGTTGAGAACCTCGGCGGTAAAGGGCTTCACGATGTAATTGCTCACCCCGGCCTTGACGGCGGCGATCACATTGTCCTGAAGCGCTTCGGCTGTAACCATCAGGAAAGGCGTTTTGCTGAGTTCGCTGTCCGCCCGGACCGCCTTCAACAGCTCCAGGCCGCTCATGTTGGGCATGTTCCAGTCTGAGATAATGAAATCGACCTCGTTGTTTTTGAGAGTTCTCAGGGCAATGGCTCCGTCTTCCGCCTCGATGATGTTTTCATACCCTACGGATTTCAAAAGATTCCTGATGACTTTTCTCATCGTCGTAAAATCGTCAACGATTAATATCTTGATGTTTTTGTCCATCATGTCCTCCGGTCTTGACGTTATTTATATTTCCGCGACGGCGAAAAAATTGTTATCGCGGAACACCTCCTTCTTATTCGACTTCTCAGCGTTCACTGAGCTCGAACAATCCTTCCGGATCGATGATCAACCCGATCTGGCCGTCCCCCATAATGGCCCCTCCGGAAATTCCATCGATATCCTTCAATCCGTCCCCGAGACTTTTAATGACGACTTCCGCCTTGCCGATAATCTGATCCACCAGAAGGCATTTTGAACTCGTGGCCCCTTCGACCACGATCAGGATGGCATCCCAGGGATTGACCTTCTCCGGCTCTATGTTGAAGAGATCGTATACTCGGACCAGCGGCATGAGCTGCCCCATCACATTGACCGTTTCCCCCTGCCCCATGATGTGATTATAGGCTTCCCGGGTCGGTCTGAGGGCCTGGCGGATCGCTGTCGTAGGCAGGATGAATCGTTCCTTGCCGACCTTGACGATCATTCCGTCGATGATGGCCATGGTCAGGGGAAATCGCGCAATGAAGGTCGTGCCTTTTCCCGGCGTGCTTTCGATTTCAATTTTGCCCCGCAGCTTTTCAACGGCCTGTCTTACAACATCCATGCCGACACCACGGCCGGACACATCCGTAACTTTCTCCGCCGTTGAGAACCCGGGCAGGAAGATCAGCCGGTATATTTCCTGGTCTGTAAGGCCCTCAACATTATTGACCACGTGATTCGCCAGGGCCTTTTTCAAGAGTTTATCCCTGTTCAAACCCCGTCCATCATCGGATATTTCAACGACAAAGTTCCCGCCCCGATGATAGGCCTTCAGCTGAATCAGCCCCTTTTCGGGCTTTCCGCATTGAAGCCTCTCTTCGGATGTCTCCAGACCGTGATCGACGGAGTTACGGATCATGTGAACCAGGGGATTATAAATTTCATCGACCATGTTCCGGTCCAGTTCCGTATCTTCACCTTCCATCTCGACCACGACATTTTTCCCGACATTCTTTGAGACATCCCGGGCCAGGCGCGCCATCCGCTGAAACGTCTGTTTAATCGGAATCATCCGGAGGCTTGTGGATACTTTCTGAAGGCCGGAAGCAATACGGAAGAGCTGGGCGATATTCCGGGTGAGGTTTTTATTGCCGTTTTCCTGATTGCTGATGTCCTGCTGGACCATCGTCTGCGTAATGACAAGCTCTCCGACCATATCAATGAGATCATCGAGTTTTCGGGTGTCAACCCTGATGGTGGACAACTCGGAGGCCTGCTCCGCCTGCTTTCTCAATGCCTGCGATACCTGCTTGGGCGTGACGGTTCCCTTTTGAATCAGGGCTTCCCCGATCTTCTTGTCGGGGTTGCTGGCTTTGATCTTCAGCCCCTCCTCAAGGGCCTCTTCGGAAATGGCCCCCTCCTCAATGAGAATTTCACCCAGTTTCTGAACCGAGCGCTCCGGTTCAATCCCTTTGTCGACATTCCGGATCCGCGTTTCGAGATCGGACAAATCGACATCCAGGGGGTTGTCGTTCCTGCCCTCCAGGGCCTCTTTCAAGCTGGAAATCATGCCTTTGAGGGCATCGGCTCCGGCAAGGACGACATCGATCAGTTGAGGCGTCACGCTGAGTTCCCCGTTTCTTGCCTTGTCCAGGAGGCTCTCCAGGTTATGCGACAGCCCCCGGATTTTTTCGAGATTCAAAAAACTTGCCACCCCCTTGATGGAATGAAAGGGGCGGAATATTGCGTTGATGTAGTCCTTGTCTTCCGGATTGTTTTCCAGATTCAAGATGTTGACTTCAATTTCTTCTATGTACTCCGTTCCTTCCGAGATGAAATCACGGAGCAGGGACTCATCCTGAATCAAAAACTGCTGTCCCGATGCCTCGGCGTCAGGTTTCTTCTCCTCCTGAGGTGGATCTGCCGACGGAGTTTCTGCGCCCGGTGCAGCGGCCTGTGCTTCAATCGCCCTCCCGGTGACAGCACCTGCCTGGTTGAGATAACTTTCGTATTCTTTTGTATAGCCTCCTGTTTTTTTGTATTCGTCCGCTATCTCCTGCAAAAGGGCTATTCCCCGTTCAAAGGTTGAAATCGCCTTCCCCTTGTCTGCGAGCGAATCCAGGATAACGCATTCAAGAATGACATTCATGCCCTTGGCCACATCCAGGACAGGCACAATCCCCAACTCCGCCGCCTCCCCGGTCAGACCCTCCAGGCTGTTGAGAAATTTTCCCGCTGTTGGAATATTCATATCCTGAGAATCAAGGAATAGAAAATCCGACGCGATAAGATCAATCGACTTCAGCAGTGTTTCAATATTCATGTCTACACCATCCTCACGATTTCATCAGCAATCTGATCAAGATGAACGATTTTATCAACCGCTCCCAGTTTTACGGCTTCTTTGGGCATTCCATAAACAACGCATGATTTTTCATTTTGAGCTATCGTACTGGCGCCCATCTGCTTCATTTCCAGCAGCCCTTCAGCTCCATCCGCACCCATTCCTGTCAAAATAACGCCGATGGCATTCGCACCGGCATATTTCGCGGTGGATTTGAATAAAATGTCAACCGCTGGTCTTTGATGGTGAACCATTGGCCCGGTTTTCACTTCAACGTAATATCTTGCGCCGCTTCGCCGCAAAATCATGTGATAGTTACCCGGCGCGATGAGCGCAGTCCCCGGAGTCACCGAATCATTGTTCCTGGCCTCCCTGACGGTAACATGGCACAGGCCGTTCAACCGTTCGGCAAAAGCGGAAGTGAAATTCGCCGGCATATGCTGTACGACGAGAATTCCCGGCGAATTCGGGGGCATCTTTGAAAGGACACTTTTTAAAGCTTCCGTTCCCCCGGTCGAGGCGCCAATGGCAATCACCTTATTCGAAGTCTCTGCAAGGGCTTTGATGGATTCCTTGGAGCCCGGCCTATATTTTTCCCTCGTCTCACGTTTCTCGACCCTTATTTTCGATGCCGCCCGGATCTTTTCAACCAACTGCCCGCTCATGTCACCCACGGTATAGGAGCTTCCCGGTTTGGCGATGGCGTCGACAGCGCCGATTTCCATGGCCTCCAGGGTCAACTTGCCCCCCTTGGGCGTTAGAGAACTCACGATGATGGTGGGGATCGGGAAATGCTTCATCAGCTTTTTCAGAAAGGTCAAACCATCCATCCTTGGCATCTCGATGTCCAGGGTAATGACATCCGGCTTCAGGGAAACGATTTTATCTCTGGCAACAAAGGGATCAGGCGCTGTCCCCACAATTTCGATGTCAGGATATTTTGAAAGTTCTTCCGAAAAAATTTTTCTGACGATTGCCGAGTCGTCGACAATCATAACCTTGATTTTATTCATACCTACCTGCCTTGACGATCATAGGGATACCAGTCACTGCTTCGAAGTGTACCGACCTTGTAAATCAGGGCTTCATTTTGAGCGGTATTGTAAACGATCTTACGGCCCAATCGACCTCCGACATCCTCGGATATCACTTTGATCCCGTGATGCCTCAGCACACGCCTCGCTATCTCTATGTTTCTGTGAGCAATCTCTTCCGCATCGAGCTGCTCTGCCTGGGCGCCTCCAAAAATCTGCGATCGCAGGTTCTTTTCACTGGCCCCTTCTTCAAGGAACATCCTGATCATATAGGGGATGGCCACATTGCCATAAAGGGCCGTCCCATGTTCTGAACCTTCAACGAAGGGATACAGGAAATTTGACATCCCCCCCTGCCGGCTTTCAGTGTCCCAGAGGGCTACAGCAACCGAGGAGCCGACAACCGTCGATATCAGGTAGGGCTCAGGGCTTAAAAAAATGTAACCCGGATAGAGGAAGTATTCACATGAAGGCTTTATTTCTTTTCCATCCGTCATTAAAACCGCTTTCCCCCGGTCAAGAGCGCTGCATCTGCAGCAGAACGCCCAGTGTTTCTCCGTCTGAATCAAAGACCGCCTGCCACAGATCGGCCTGGGGCTCCGAACAGGCAGGCATCAGATCGCCCTGATTATTTTTTTGACAGGTCGGAATGGAAAGGCTGAACACATTGCTGCTGTCATAGTTGCGCAGCAGATTCCCGCAGACCATGTTGGTCGCTTCCCGGGCGCAGTCCTCTCTCATGGAATCCGATACCTCCTCATCGGAGATACTCAGCATGTTCTGCACCATGCATGAGACCAATCCATCCGTCAGGAACATCTTCATGGATCCCTCAACCGGGCCTTTGAATGTGATTTCCGTTGACATGTCATAGGCGATGTCCTTTCTCTCCACGGGTTCCAGAAAAATAAAGAACATCTTTTCGTACACTTCAAAAGTCGAGGTCGTTATCATCTCCCTCAATTTCCCCATAGCCTCCATCATCGCAGACCCCTAACACTTCATTGAGAATTTTTTTTAAATCTTCCGGTAAAAACGGCTTTTTTATGAAGCCCCTGGCTCCATGCTGAAATGCCTCTTCCATCCGAGTGCTGCTGCCCTCCGTTGTGATCATGATCACCGGAATATCGCCGAAGAGATCGTCCTTCTTAAGATGGCTCAACATTTCGAGTCCGCTCATTACCGGCATGTTGATGTCCGAAATGATGACATCCACCCAATTGTCCTCAAGCAGAGTCATCGCTTCTTTTCCATTGCCGGCTTCGAGACATTTGTCCATTTTGAATCCGGACATTGAAATAATCTTTTTTATGACCCCCCGCATGGCGTTGGAATCGTCTACAATCATCACATTAAAGGACATAACCACCTCTTGAAAAGACTCGCTTCATATTGATCCCTAAACAATTTCCAGCATGCTTCTGGCATCATCAAGAGCATCCAGCAGATCCATCATGTACACTTGGAGATCCTTGTCCCTGAGGTCGAATTTCCTGAGAACTTTGCTGACCCCCCGGTACGCCAGTCCGTCGACTCCATTGCCGATCCCCAGCATCATGCACAGTTGATCCGCCAGATAGACAATCCACTGCATTTCACCCGAAGTTTTATCCAGAAGATCCGGGTGATGGTGAAAGGAGATGGCATCACAGATCTCTGTGGGGAAATTCCATTGCCCGGTAATTTTTCCGCCGAGCTCGGCATGGTTCATGCCGATAATAACCTCTTCGGCTTCAAGAAAAGAGCACTGTCTTTTATCGACCAGCAGATTGATTTTTTCGATGGATTCATAAATATACTCGCCCATGATGATTTTGCCGACGTCATGGAGAAGGGCGGCGGTATAGAGAACGGAATTCTCAACACCGTAGATTTTTTTCGAAAGAATCTGGGACATCAAGGCCACGGCGACGGAATGCTCCCACAGATCCGATGCCGAGGACACGTATCCTTTGACCTTAGTTTTATAATATTTCGATATTCCGGCCGTCTGCACTGCACGAATCAGATTTTCCTTCCCCAGATAGCTCACGGCATCCCGGATCGTCTTGATGGAGCGCCCACTGCTGAACTGAGCGGAATTGCTTATTTTGAGGATATTAACTGTCAACGACTGATCGAAGCTGATGATTTTCGTAACCTCGGCCAGCGAATAGTCCTCTCTGGACAGCAAACCCATCACCTTTACTACTGTGGCAGGAAACGCGGGAAGATCATTGACTGATTTTATTATCTTGTTGATCATTATAATTCCCTTAACAATCCACCTGATCTTTTTACAAAAACCTTGCCCGTGCTGATCTCAAGACGTACGGTCCGATTGTAATTGTTGCCCGTGTCTTCCCCGTTGATCATGACGTTGTTCTTCCAGAACATTTTTCGGACGGCCATGATGTTCTTCTGGCCGATGCGGAAATAATTCGTATCGTCCAGAATACTGGCCCCCCCGATAACTTTGACGATCATCGATTTCTTCTGCGCACCCAGGTTGTAGCAGGCCTTGAACAGAATCGGGATACCCGTGTCGGCAAACATGCCTGGTGTCGCCTTCGCCTTATTCATGTCCAAAGTGGAATCCGGAAGCATGTAGTGTAGAAGCCCACCCACCTTGACCCTGGGATCGTAAATCGCCACGGCGATGCAGGAACCCAGCGCGTAAGTGACAAGAACATCATCCGCCTTGTTGCTCACTTTCAAATCCGATATACCAATGACTACGTCACTCATGGCTTATTTCCGATACACACTTGGTTCGATATATTTAAAGGCATGCTCCAGACCGGTCAGACTTTCAGAATGCCCTATAAAAAGATAACCGCCGTTATCCAAACAGTTGTAGAATTTATTCACCACTGATGCCTGTGTCGGCTTATCAAAATAGATCATGACATTCCTGCAGAAGATGATGTCAAATTCCTGATTCGAGGGAGGGGTTTCCATGAGATTAAATCTCGAAAAATCGATCATATCACTGATTTCCTTCTTTATTCTGACGTATCCGTCCCATTTTCCCTGGCCCTGCTGAAAATATTTCCGCAAGAGAGAAGAAGAAATATTTTTTGTTTTTTCAATGGGATAAACACCATCCGCCGCGATTTTAAGGACCCGGGTTGATATGTCCGTCGCCATGATTTTCACGTTTGCAGGAAATCCGTTTAAGGTTTCCTTGATCGTAATTCCCAAGGAGTATGGTTCCTCCCCCGTTGAACATCCGGCACACCAAATCCTTATGGCCGGCATTTTCCGCATTTGTCTCGACGCATTATCCAAAATGGAGCGTGCAACGGTCTGCAATCGCTGAAAATGAGATTCCTCCCGGAAAAAATAGGTCAGGTTCGTTGAGATGGAATCGATCATTGTGATCAGCTCATCCGTACCACCCCTGGTTGTTACGTGTTTGTAGTAGTCGGAAAAAGATCGAAAGTTCCCTTCACGCAAGCGCTTCCCCAGTCTCGCCTTCACCAGTTCCTTCTTACCATCGTGAAGATTGATGCCGCACTGTGAATAAACAAGCTGGCTTATTCTTTCAAAATCTCGATCGCTCAAATCAGATGAATTCATATTAAGTTCTTAGTTTCATTCGCAAAGGGATCGTGAAAGAAGCGTTAAGGCCTTTCGCCCTCGCCACCACCGCATCCGGTGCATTTTATCGGTAAGCCCTCGATGCGGTGCGGGAAAGGGGGCCCCTCCGCCGTTTCGCGGAGGGGCTGCCTCGATTATTTCCACCTGATGAAGGATCGACCGTCCATGATTCGCGACGAACCGTTTCGTGATCCTCTCTACCTGAACCTCTAAAAATCTTTAAAAGTATCGTCCTCCAACGGGAGGATTTGTTCCGGTGTCATCTCTTTTCTCTTCGATGATCCTTTCCCCAGATTCGGCATACCTTTGGGAAGCGAAGAGATCGTTTTCATAATGCCCCTGCGAAGATTCTGCGCGGATACAGCCACGGCCTGATTTGCACTGGAGGCACCGAGCTTATTGCTTCCCCCGATAATATCAGCCAGTTCATTGGAGATGGATTTCATCTGCTGTGCCTGGGCGCTCAGTTCTTCGGAGGCAGAGGCGGATTCTTCGGCATTGGCCGCGGTCTGTTGTGTCACTTTGTCCATTTCCGTCACTGCCTTGTTGATCTGATCAATGCCCTGGGCCTGCTCGTTGGATGCAGCCGAAATTTCACCAACCAGGCTTCCGACCTTGTCCGTGCTGTCCGCAACGTGCGAGAAGGCTTCATTCGTCTTGACGACGAGATCGGATCCTTCCTTCACCTTCTTGACGGTGTCTTCGATGAGCCCCGCCGTATTGCGTGCGGCATCGGCGGCCCTCATGGCGAGGTTCCGCACTTCTTCCGCCACGACGGCAAACCCGGCTCCCGCTTCGCCTGCCCTGGCAGCCTCCACGGCGGCGTTCAAAGCCAGGAGATTTGTCTGGAAAGCGACCTCGTCAATCGTCTTGATGATCTTTGAGGTTTCCTCACTGGCCTTTGAAATCTGCTGCATGGAATTCGTCAGGAGGGTCATGGAGGCGTTGGCTTCCTGAACAACCGCGTTGGCCTGCTTCATCAGGCTGTCCGCCTGCCCGGCATTTCCGGCATTCTGTTTCGTCATGGAAGACATCTCTTCAAGTGACGAAGACGTTTCTTCGATGGCGGACGCCTGCTCCGATGCCCCTTCCGCCAGGGACTGGCTGGCAGAGGATACCTGCATCGACGCCGAAGCAATCTGATCGGCTGAATCGTTCAGGCTGGTTACCGCCGCCTGAATGGGACGGCTGATACTGCGCGCAAAAAGAAGAACGAGGACGGCGATGATGCCCAGAAAGGCCAGGGTGATCACAACGATGAAATTGCGGATGGATCTTGCTGCAGCCGTCATTTCATCCTTGTCCTGGGTCAGTCCGGCGCTCCAGTTGGTAAGTTCTACCGGTGCATAGCCGGCAATCTTTTCGACGCCATTCAAGCTATATTTGTCGGAACCGGACTTCTGGCTCAGCATTTTCTGTATGAATTCCGTCATACCCTCCTGCTTGCCCAGGTTCATTTCCAGGATATACTCGGCTTTCGGATGGGCAATCACCACGCCATCTTTGTTGATTAAATAGGCGTAACCCGTTTCGCCGATCTTGATGGCATTGAGCTTTTCGCTGATGAAATCGATATTGGCGATGCAGGCAGCAACCCCCAGGAATTCGCCGGAACCGGCATAGATTGGTGCGCCGAAGGGGGCGACGGCTTTTCCCGTCACCTTGGATTTGGAAACTTCACCGATGGCGCTTTTCCCTGTGCTTTTGGCCGCCTTCCAGTAATCCCTCTCTACGAGATTAAGCCCCGCAAGCTTTCCCCCTGAACTGTCCGCGATAACCTTGCCGCCGGCATCCGTAATCACGATAAACTCATAATCAGTGCCAGATTTTTTAAACAGTGTCTCCAGCGCCTTGTTGGCCCGGCTGATTTCTTCGGCGGAAGCTTCGACTCCATTTTTCGCCACACCGGCAACCGCCTCCAATACCGTGTTATTGGAGGCTATATGCGTTACGACCTTGACTTCTTCCTGGAGAACCAGTTGCACCATGTTGCTGATGCTCTTGGCGATCTGCTCTGAGCCTTCCATGGATGTTTTCACCAGAGCGTTTGACGACCTCAACGTGGTGACGATACCGATTACTAGAAGCGGTATCAACACCATCAACAACCCACCTACGATCAGTTTGAATTCCAGTGTCCGTTTTTTCATGTAATCTCCTCTCCTTATACTTTATTAGTGTCTGTCTCTTTTAATATGTCTTGCGAAAGGCACCACGGCTGCGCCTTCACCACCCTGAAACATTCTTTCCATTCTGTCCTGATATGAGAATCATTTTGGGTGTGATGCAGAGCAATGGTCATGCCATACTATCTAATACACCTTTTTTATTGGTTTTGTGGACTCTCCAGGCGATTTCTGCACCGGCAGGGGACTCCGAGCGGAAGCGCGGCAGAAGGTGGCCAATGTATGAAATTTTCTTATTTTGGTATGCTGATACGACATCAACAAAGAATTGCGGAGGGGCCTGACGCATCGTTCCAAAGATGATTCGTGACAATACGTCATTGTTTTGACAAAGAAGCTATTTATAGTTGTAATTTAAAAACTTTTATCCTATAGAATTCTCGTGAATTCATGAAACTGCTTTTTTCCTTGCGGCATGAGGTCTGGCTGCGGATGTGGTGCGGACCGTTTTCATCTTATTGATTTATTTTACATATTTTTCCTGATCGACAGCCGGATCGTCTCACGACGGCTACTAACCAGAGTGGAAAACATGAAAAAACAAAAGATACTGATTGCTGAGGATGATGATCTCAACAGAAATAATTTGACGGAATTGCTCACCATGGAGGGCTACGAGGTCAAGGCTGTCGAAAATGGAAAAGAAGCCATGGCGGCCTTCGTGGAAGACAAATATGATCTCGTCATCACCGATCTCAAGATGCCCGAGGGGGATGGTTTAGAGCTCTTGAAATTCGTCAAGGACATGAATCCCGACAACATCGTGATCATGATGACCGGCTTCGGCACGGTGGACTCGGCCGTGGAGGCGATGAAGTACGGCGCCTTTGATTACATAACCAAGCCGATGAAGGATGACCTGGTGAAGCTGACGGTCAGCAGGGCGCTGTCCTTTGCCAGCCTCCAGGAAGAGAACGTCACCTTGCGCGACAATCTGCGTGAAAAATATGATTTCGGCAAGATGCTCGGCTACAGCGAATGCATAAAAACCATTTTCGACACGATCGAAAAGGTGGCCAAATCCGACAGCACCGTGATCATATACGGCGAAAGCGGCACCGGCAAAGAACTCGTGGCCCGGGCCATCCACTTCAACAGCGACAGAAAAAATTTCCCCTTGATTCCCGTTAATTGTGGCGCCATCCCTGAAGAACTTCTTGAGAGCGAACTTTTTGGCCATGAAAAGGGGGCCTTCACCGGGGCGATACGCAACCGATTGGGCCGATTTGAACTGGCCCAGGGAGGAACTATTTTTCTTGACGAAATCGGCGATATGAGTCCATCGCTTCAGGTCAAACTGCTGCGGGTGATCCAGGAAAAGCAGTTTGAACGGATTGGAGGCGTCAAAACGATCAACGCGGACGTCCGGATTATCGCCGCGACAAACCAGGATCTGGAATTGGCCGTTGCGGAAAAGCGTTTTCGTGAAGACCTCTATTACAGGATCAATGTCATCCCCATTCACCTGCCGGCTCTGCGTGAGAGAGGCCCCGACATCGCCATCCTGGCCAATCACTTTCTGCAGAAATTTGCGCAGACCAAAAAGAAGGATGTGAGCTCCATTTCTCCCGAGGCGCTTGCCTGCCTGCTCCATTACCCCTGGCCGGGAAATGTCCGGGAGCTGGAAAATCTCATCGAGATGCTGGTCGTCCTGAAGGACGGCAATGAAATTGTTCTTGAGGATCTTCCTCTGAAGATCCGGCAGTTTAAAAAGGAAGCCCAGTCCATCGGCTCCATTCAGATCCCTGAGGACGGGATTGATTTCAACGAACTTGTCAATCAGTTTGAAAAGGATATCCTGCTCAATGCCCTGGAAAAAAGCAGCGGGGTCAAGAACAGAGCGGCTAAACTTCTGAACCTTAATCGGACGACCCTTGTCGAAAAGCTCAAGCGGCTCAACATTTCTTCGGAAACCTAGATGACAGGCTGCTCGTGAATCTGCGAAACGCGGCGTGATTCTCAGCCGAAGCACCCGGAGTTCGGATCTCCTGCGCCCCTTTCGGAAAGGCAGAACTGGTGAAAAGGCAGATTTTAGTTGTTGACGATGAAGAAGCCATAAGATCCCTGTTCAAGAGCCTCTTTCCCGAGGACGTTTACGATGTCCATGCCGTGGAGGATGGTCGGGAGGCTCTGCACCTGTTGAGCAATGCCGATATAAACGTCATTTTCCTGGACCTCAAGCTCTTCGGAATGGACGGGATCACCCTGTGCCGTCAAATTCGTCAGACCAATCCCATTGCCATGATCCATGCAATGACCGGGTGGTCGGTTCTTTACGATCTGGAAGAATGCCGGTCCGCCGGGTTCGACGATTATTTCGTCAAGCCGCTGGACATTGACCTGGTTGTATCGACCGTTGAGGAATCCTTTAAGAGGCTTGACCGCTGGCGTCATAAATCCATGTCGCCCCCTGCGGAGCGGCCTCACGGCGCCTAATAACCTCATAACACTGCCAAAGCTTCTGCTTTGAAGGCCTCATCCCTCCTCGACAGGCCTGCACGCGCACCTTCCGCGCCACACCCCGCCCCTCCGACCTCCGAAAGAATTCATAGGGGACAGTGCGCTCAAATGGCACGGTTTATGTAAATGGAAGAAATCCATAAACTAGGAGCCAACATGCACTCCCTTGTCTTGATCGGCGCTGAAAGACATGCTCAGTGCTGCATGATAATGAAGGGGCTCGGAATTCTGACAAAAATTCAATACAGAAACATCAGGAGGGATTTGACCATGACCACTGCGCTTGAAGAAACCATGACCCAGGCTGTCACTTTGATGGCCGACAGAGAAGGCAAGTACCTGACTTTTTCTCTGGCCGGAGAGGAATACGGAATCAGCATTCTGAAAGTCAAGGAAATTATCGGCATGATGCCCATCACAACCGTTCCCCAGACACCGTCCTATGTCAAAGGCGTCATCAATCTCCGCGGCAAGGTCATCCCCGTTGTCGATTTACGATGCAAATTCGGCATGGAATCCATGGAATATACGGAACGTACCTGCATCATCGTCGTTGAAATCGCCGGCAGCGGCAAAATGATCCCGATGGGAATCGTTGTCGATTCCGTTTCGGAAGTCCTGAACATCAAATCCGGCGATATCGAAGAAACGCCCAGTTTCGGAAGCCGGCTGGACACGGATTATATCCTGGGAATGGCCAAGGTCGGCGGCGGCGTCAAAATATTGCTGGACATCGATCGTGTCATGAGCGCTGATGAAGTGGCCGCCCTGGTGCAGTAAACCAGATAACCCTGTGGCATAAAAAAGGCGCTGCGATTCATGGAAGCACAATCCATTTTCCTGCCGCAGACAGCCTGCAGGAACGGAAAAACATTCGCCACAGCGCTGAACCATGATTGAACGCCCCGGGTTTCCTGTTCTTCTGATGTTCTCTGCGCCCTTTTCCTGAAAAAGACGTTTCCTCGAAATCATCAGGAATGCGGATACTGCCCGAAGCTTCGCAGTACCCGCATTCCTTCACTTCCGTCGTTTCCCGGGTCAACCCTGCGAGCCCGTTTCAGAAGGATCACCCCATCATCTTCGAGAGAGGCACATAGTCCAGAGAGTGCGTTTCACCAACAGCGCGGCTGGTCAGACGGCCCTCGAGGGTGTTGACGCCCCGGGCAAGGGACGCCTCCCCGCACAAAGCCTGTTTCAGTCCGGCTTTTGCAATGCGAAGCGCGTACGGAAGGGTCGCATTGTTGAGTGCATAGGTTGATGTTCTCGGCACAGCCCCAGGCATGTTGGTGACACAATAATGGATGACCCCGTGGATTTGATAGACGGGATCGCTGTGCTTTGTCGGCTTCGACGTTTCGACGCAGCCCCCCTGATCGATGGCCACATCCGCAATGACGCTTCCAGGTTTCATGGAGGCCACCATCTCCCGGCTGACAATGACGGGCGCTTTGGCGCCGGGGATGAGAACGCTGCCGATTACCCCATCGGCGTGCCTTACGGAATCCTCGATATTCTGGTGATTGGAACCGAGCGTCGTGAGATGGCCGTGCAGGACCTCCTCCAGGTAGCGGAGTCGATCCAGGTTCGTGTCAATGATGGTGACATGGGCCCCCATTCCCAGAGCCATCCTGGCCGCATTGCTCCCGACAATCCCGCCGCCGAGAACCACCACATCCGCCTGACGGACTCCCGGTACGCCGCCGAGCAGCTTCCCCCGCCCCCCGTTTTCCTTTTCAAGATAGTGGGCAACGACCTGGACCGACATGCGACCGGCCACTTCCGACATGGGCATCAAAAGCGGCAGCGCCCCATTGTCGAGCTGAACCGTCTCGTAGGCAATGGAGGTTGTTCCTGCGTTCAGAAGGGCCAGGGTCAGTTCGTATTCGGCGGCCAGATGAAGATACGTGAAAAGAATCATGTCCTTACGCAGGTAAGCATATTCGGAAGGCTGCGGTTCCTTGACCTTCATGATCATTCCCGCCCTTTCCCACACGGCGGATGCGTCCCGCAAGAGGGTGGCCCCAGATAAACGGTATTCCGAATCCGGAAAGCCGCTGCCTTCACCGGCGCCGCACTGCACGAGAACTTCCATGCCCTCCCGGACGAGCATCCCAACACTGCCCGGCGTCAAGGCTACGCGGTATTCATTGTCCTTGATTTCCTTTGGAACGCCTACGTTCATAGATCCCTCCCTAAAAATCATCCTTTGCCTGCCGAGGCTCGCGGAAGAAAACGTTCACGCTGAAGAATGCACGCCGGTTTTCATCCAAAACTGCCACAGCTTTGCCGAACTGTCAAAAGATAACGTATTGACATTCCCGGCTTCATCGAGTATCAGCATCACTGTAGCATCACGTAAGCATTCATTATTTTTTATATTCCCAGGAATTCATCATGAAACTGAGCAAAACGGACAAGCTGGAATTTGTCGACAGGACCCTTACCGTCAACGGCAAACCTTTTGTCATCCAATTCCCCGATGAGCCCCTGTTCGGCATCGCGGACGGCAAGCTCATCACCATCCTCTTCAAGGGGTGCGGATACACGCAGTATTCATGGGATCCTGAAGAAATCGAGGGATACTTCCCGGATTCCGAACCTTCCTCGTAGATTCAAATCGTCTTAAAAGAGCTGTTCCAGGAGTTCCCCCAGACTTCCCACACGGCACAGCTCCAGCCCTTCAGGATCGGGAATCTCCTGCGAAAGGGTCCTGGGAAGAATGCAGCGGGTAAATCCCATCCGGGAGGCTTCCCGGGTCCGCAGAAGCATCTGGGCGATCCCGCGCACTTCACCCGTCAACCCCACCTCTCCGAAAACCACCGTTCCCGGATAAATCGGCCGGTTCAGAAAGCTGGAAGCCATGGCCGCCACGATCCCCAGATCCACAGCCGGTTCATCGACCCGGATGCCGCCGGCCACATTCAGGAAGATGTCATGAGAGCTCAGATGCATCCCGCAGATGCGGTCCAGGACAGCCACCAGCAGGGACACCCGGCTGGAATCGACCCCGATGCTTGTTCTTCTCGGCATTCCCAGGGTGGAAGGGCTGACCAGCGCCTGGATCTCCACCAGGATGGGGCGGGTTCCCTCCATGCTTGGAACGACCGCCGATCCCGATGCGGAATCGGGACGGTCGGAAAGGAAAAATGCAGAGGGATTGGCAACTTCCGCCAAGCCGCAATCCCTCATTTCAAAGACCCCGATTTCATTGCTCGGGCCGAACCGGTTTTTGATTCCCCTGACGATCCGGTAGGCATGTCCGGAATCCCCTTCAAAATAAAGCACCGTATCCACCATATGTTCCAGTACCTTCGGACCGGCGATGGCGCCGTCCTTGGTGACATGGCCGACCAGAAAAATCGAAATCCCCGTCTTCTTGGCGAAAAGGATCAATTTCCCCGCCGTCTCCCTGACCTGCCCCACACTGCCCGGCGCCGAGCCGAGAATCGACGAGTAAACCGTCTGAACGGAGTCAATGACCGCCACTTCCGGTTTGAGGTCAGACAGATGCTGAAGGATGTTTTCCAGGGCCGTTTCCACGAGCACCATCAGGTTTTTCGATCCGGCTCCTATCCGCCTGCCCCGCAGCTTGATCTGGCGGGCGGACTCCTCACCGGACACATAGAGGACATTCCGATCCTGCTCCGCAAGCTTCTGCAGCACCTGCAACAGCAGCGTCGACTTCCCTATTCCGGGATCGCCCCCCACAAGGACAGCGGAGCCTTGAACAATTCCGCCACCCAGGACGCGATCCAGCTCCATGACGTTTGTTGTGATCCGCTCCCTTTCGTCCGCCTCGATGGCATCGATGGACAGAGGCTTTTCATTGAGCTGCAGGGCGGAAAAGCCGGCATCCCCCTCCGGTCCGCCGATATCCTCCTCGATGAAGGCGTTCCACTCATTGCAGGCGGGACATTTCCCCAGCCATTTCGGTGACTCATAGCCGCAGTTCCGGCAAAAAAAACTGGTTTTTCCCTTCTTCAAAATCTCATCTCCTTTTGCAGCAGAAATGGAAAAAAAGAACTCCGGTTCATGCCTCAGCCTCTATCGAAAGCATGAAAGACTTTTTCTGTAAATTTCTTGAGTAATAAAATCAATATTGGTATAGTGCGCCCGAATTTTAAAACCAAAAAAGAGGAAGAGTGTTTATGCATAACCCAAATTTCAGTTCTGGCCCCTGCAGTAAGAGACCCCTTTGGAACCTTGATGTTTTGAAAGATGCCCCTGTCGGCCGTTCCCACCGCTCCCCTCTCGGGAAGGAAAAACTGGCCAAAGCCATTTCGGAATCAAAACGAATCCTGAACATACCAGACAGTTATCTGGTGGGCATATTCCCCGCTTCGGACACGGGGGCGTTTGAAGCCGCCATGTGGACGCTTCTCGGACCCCGGCCGGTTACCGCCCTGGTCTGGGAAAGCTTCAGTAACGGATGGGCCAACGATATCAAGAATCAGCTTAAATTGGAACCAACGATCCTCAAGGCGGATTACGGTTTTCTTCCGGATCTGAACTCCATCGACTGGTCCAACGATGTGGTTTTTGTCGCCAATGGAACGACCAGCGGCGTGAAGGTTCCCAACTGGGACTGGATACCGGCTGACCGTCAAGGCCTCTCCCTCTGCGATGCCACGAGCGCCGTGTTCGCCATGAAGATCGACTGGTCGAAAATTGACGTTCTCACCTATTCCTGGCAGAAATGCCTCGGCGGCGAGGCGGCACATGGTATGCTCATCTTGAGCCCCAGGGCTGTCGCCCGCATCGAATCCTACGAGCCCCCCTGGCCCATGCCGAAGATCTTCCGCATGAAGAAAAACGGCAAAGTGGACAAAGCCATCTTCGAAGGGGACACCATCAATACGCCGTCCATGATCTGCGTGGAGGATTACCTGGATGCCCTTTCGTGGGCCGATCAGTACGGTCTGGACAAGCTCTGCGAAAAGAGCATGGGCAACCTGAACGTGGTTGAAAACTGGGTCGAACGAACCCCATGGATCGACTTCCTCGCCTCAGCCAAGGAGATCCGCTCCAACACGTCCGTCTGCCTTTCCGTTATCAGCGATAAGGTCCGCGCTCTGGCCAAGGATGATCAGTCCAAGTTTCTCAAAAGCGTCAGCAGCGACCTCAGCAAGCGCGGCATTGCCTATGACATCAATTCCTACAAGGACGCCCCTCCAGGGTACCGTTTCTGGTGCGGTCCGACGATCGAGGAAGCGGATCTGACAGCAGCCCTGGAAGAGCTCGAAAAAGCCTATAACGAAAAAATCAAGGTCCTGTAATTTACCGTAGCTGGAATCGGGCTTCCGCGAAGCCGGCCCCGGCTATTATCCATAGGATTTCTTTTAATCTATCTGATGAACAAACCGCGAAGGAGTTAATTCATGAAAAGAGTTCTTGTCAGCGACAGCATGGCCTCTGAAGGCATTGAAATATTCAGGAATACGCCCGGTATCGAGGTGGATGTCATCACCAAGCATACCCCGGAAGAGCTGAAGGAGCTGGTTTCCGGCTATGATGGCCTGGTTGTGCGCAGCTCCAGCAAAATCACGAAGGAGATCATAGGATCGGCGGAGAAGCTCTCCATTATCGGCCGCGCTGGTGCGGGTGTCGACAACATTGATGTGGCAGCGGCCAGCAAAAAGGGCATCGTGGTCATGAACACCCCGGGAGGAAATACCATCACAACCGGTGAGCATGCCATCGCCATGATGCTGTCACTCGCCCGTAAAATCCCCCAGGCCACAGCCTCCATGAAAGCCGGCAAATGGGAAAAAAGCCGTTTCATGGGCAACGAATACTGCAACAAGACCCTGGGAATCATCGGCATCGGCCGCATCGGAACCGTCGTCGCCGACCGCGCCAAGGGCCTCAAGATGAATGTTCTCGCCTACGATCCCTTCATCGCTCCCGAAGCGGCGGAAAAGATGGGGATCACGCTGGCGACCCTGGATGAAATTTACGGCAGCGCCGATTTCATCTCCGTGCATGTCCCGAAGAGCAAGGAGACAACGGGAATGATCAATGCCGAGGCCTTCGCCAAGATGAAAAAGGGCGTTTTTATCATCAACTGCGCCCGCGGCGGCATCGTCAGCGAAAAGGACCTCTATGAAGCCCTCGTATCCGGTAAGGTGGCCGGCGCGGCACTGGATGTTTTTGAAGAGGAACCGACCAAGAACATGGCCCTTATTTCCCAGGAAAATGTCATCTGTACGCCCCATCTGGGTGCGTCCACGGATGAGGCCCAGACGAGCGTGGCAATCGCCATTGCGGAACAGATGGTGGACTATCTCTTGAAGGGCGAAATCCGCTATGCCGTTAATTTCCCATCGATCAGCGCCGATCTGATGAACGCCATGGCGCCTTATCTCAATCTATCGGAAAAGCTTGGGAAATTTCATGCCCAGATCATTTCTTCCGGGATCCAGGAAGTCCATATCGAGTACAGCGGCGAAATTCTGAGATTTGACGTGACGCCGCTGACGATTGCCCTGCTGAAAGGCCTCCTGACCCCCATCCTCAATGAAAACGTCAATTACATCAATGCACCGATCATCGCGCAGGAACGGGGAATCAATGTAAAGGAATCAAAAGCAGCGCTGTGGGCGATTACCGCAGCATGATTACCCTGACCCTGAAAACCGCAAAGGCCGTAACGACAACGGCCGGAGCGTTGTTTGGGCTGCGAGCTCCCAGGATCGTCCGGATTAACGACTTCGCGGTCGACGTCGTTCCGGAAGGTCACCTGCTGATGTTATACAATTATGACAAGCCGGGAGTGATCGGCAACGTCGGCACCGCAATCGGGGCCGCCAACATCAACATCGCCAGGATGCACTGGAGCCGGGTGAAGGCGAAACAGAGAGCCATGGTGGTCTTCAGCACGGATACTCCGCTGGACGAAGAAATCCTGAAAAAGATGAAGGAGACGACCAATGTCATTTCTGTGTATCAACTGGAAATGTAGAGGCGTTTCAAGATCTTCATAGCAGTAAGCAAGTCGAGGAGAATTTACCGTATGGCCAATGTTGTCGTTGTTGGAACACAGTGGGGGGATGAAGGCAAGGGAAAGATTGTTGACCGCTACGCGAAAGACGCACAGGTCATCGCCCGGTTTCAAGGTGGGAACAATGCCGGTCACACGCTCGTCGTCAACGGAGAGCAGACGATTCTTCACCTTATTCCCTCCGGGATACTCCACAACTCCAAAGTCTGCATTATCGGCAATGGCGTGGTGGTCGATCCGAAGGTGCTCATCGAGGAAATCGAGAATCTGAAGACCCGGGGACTTTTTCCACCTGACACCCGCCTGTTCGTCAGCGAAAAGGCCCATACCATTCTGCCCTACCATCGTCAGTTGGATCTTGCCCGTGAAGCGCACCGCTCCGGCAAGAAAATCGGAACAACGGGCCGCGGCATCGGTCCCGCCTATGAGGACAAGATATCGCGGGTCGGCATCCGGATCTGTGATCTCATGGACGAAACCCTCTTCCGGGAAAAGCTGGCCGTCAATGTCGAAGAAAAGAACTTCTATCTAACCCGCCTTTTCGGAGAGGAACCGATCAGGGAGCAGGAAATCTTTGATGAATACCGGGTCTATGCCGACAAGCTCCGCCCCTATGTTGCGGATACCTCGCTGATTCTTGAGCAGGAAATGAAGACCGGCAAATCCATCCTTTTCGAGGGCGCTCAGGGCTGCCACCTGGATATCGAACACGGGACCTACCCCTTCGTCACATCCTCCAGCACGGTGGCCGGGAATGCATCCTGCGGAACAGGAGTCGGCCCGTCCTCCCTTCACGAGGTCGTGGGCATCTGCAAGGCCTATACAACCCGGGTGGGCGAGGGGCCTTTTCTCACGGAACTGAACGACGAAATCGGCGATCGCCTGCAACAGGTCGGCCAGGAGTTTGGAGCCACGACAGGCCGGAAACGTCGCTGCGGTTGGCTGGATATGGTCCTGGTGAGGCAGGCCGTACGGGTTTCGGGAATCACCGGCCTTGCCATCACAAAACTTGATGTCCTGACGGGCCTGGAAACCCTGAAAATCTGCGTCGGCTACCAGTCGGACAGCGCACTTTATCCTGAATCCGTTCCGCCTACTCCGAATCTTTTGAATTCGTGCAAGCCTGTTTACGAAGAAATGGCCGGCTGGACCGAGGACATCAGGAAGACTCGCCGACTGGAAGAACTGCCCGCTAATGCCAGGCGTTATATTGAAAGGCTGGAAACCTTGGCCGGCGTACCGGTGATCCTGGTGTCCGTCGGTGCGGGGCGGGAGGAAACAATCGTGCTGAAGAACCCCTTTTCCGATTAGCAGTTTCTTCTTGACAACAAAAGAGTCTTGCTGTTATTAGGTCGAACCTTCCGACGCATTTCAGGGCCGTTAGCTCAGTCGGTAGAGCAGCGGATTTTTAATCCGTTGGCCGTGGGTTCAAGTCCCATACGGCCCACCAATGTCCCGTTTTGGCATCCCGAACATTATGCGCCAACTGGACGTATGTGGTTGTCGATCCGCTCTTGTTTTTTCTGGAGATTGTTCTGATGTACATGTCTACTCATGTAACGTAGACTACCAACGATGTCAAGCATAATTACATATTTCGCATGCCTACAGGTTTTTCAGTTTTTTGAGAGTCCGACTGTGAAAATTCAATGACTTACGCTATTCAAAAGGTCAAAATATGCCTACGACTGTCGAACGCGGGGGAATGGTAGAGAGGATCATTCTTGCCAGAATGCATCTACAAATTCTTACTCTGAGTTACTTTCAGTACTAACGATTACGATCTGAAAACATATATTAAGAATATTTTCAAATAATATAGGCAGAGCCATTTCTGACTCTGCCTTTGCTTACCTCATTTCCTATTTCTATTCTGAAAGAAGTGATGAAGGGTGTCGTTAAAGAGTAAGCTTTTACCAACCCCACATCATGCCAGGACCTCGACCGCGCCCACCCCAAGGTCCTCCTCCATGCCACCCACCAGCCTGTAAAGCGTGCTCAAACATGGCAAGGTGGTAGCGTGTTTGGATCAGAAGGTTGTTAAGAATCCCGGCAGTGTCGCGATCTTCGGCATTCTTGATCAGCCATTCATAACGTGGGATGAGGTCGCGTTCCATTTTTACACATAATTGATAGGCCTCATCAAGGGTCTTCGTGTCTTTCACAACTGGGGACTTCCCATCTGTAGGAAGGCCGTAGGCTGCGAAAAGTCGCTCGATTGTCAAGACATGGTCTTGCTCCTGCGGTATGATCATGTGATACGGCATGTAAGTATTGTACTTCTCCGAATCCACTGCGTACTGCTCAAAAGAAAGTCTTTCCAGTGCCAGGATGTCACGCAGCTTCCCGATCCACTCCTTATTCTTGGGAACTGGCAGTTTGTTCGGCACAGAATAATATCCTCCATAGCCCATCATCCCGCCCCGTCCCATTCCGTAGCCAGATCCCATGCCATATCCAGAACCCCATCCACGCCCATAGTATTCATCGTCGTATCCTGGCCCATAATCATAGCGAGATTGGGTCATTGCCGGTAAAGCCATGAGTAAAACGATGAGAACGACACTGATTTGCAGCATTTTTCGTTTCATATTTTCCTCCTTATATTTTGGCTTCTGGGTCATTCGTGTTGCCTACTCTGAAAGTTCACGCTTAATCCGGTCAAACTCTTCCTTAGTTATTTCACCCTTAGCGTAACGTTTTTTCAGAATGTCGAGGGGAGTCTTCTCCGACACTTCCCCGCCATTTTTTCTCTTGGCGGTCTGGATTACAAAGTAGAGCAGGATACCGATCATTACGAGTAATAGGATCCACATAAACCCACCTCCGTAACCATAGTACATCATGTGACCCCAGCCCGGGCTTGAACCGTAAGGATAATCCTTGGTACAACCTGTTAGGATTGATAGAAACAAAGAAAGAATCGGCAATAGTCTTCCGTTCATGTGTCCCCTCCAATCAAACAGAATGAAAAACACCTTACAATAGATGAACGAGACCAATGTAAAAGTATCAATTTTACATATATTTTTCAATACTGATTGATTACGGAAATGATCTTATCTGAAAAATGTAAACAATAGTCGAAATTGCAAACTGTTTATTTGTAATTGAACTGTCGCATTATTCTGATGATATGATTGCGATTGATAACAGGAAGAAATGGTGCTTTCAACCTAGACGTAATATTTGCAGATGAAGCAAATGAAAGAGAGAGTGTCAAATATATAGGGTATTTTGATTTTTGCGAAATAAATACTTTTTCAATTAAGTATCCCTACAACGACAAATGAAAGTTAATGGAATTGCTTTTTCTTTCTATGAGACAAA